>DATGZZ010000266.1:0-2750 GCA_035296945.1 Reyranella sp. | reverse complement strand
CTCCGCCGCCGTCAGTTGGCTGAGCTCGCTCATGTCGCTCTCCCCGTCGGTCTTACGTTGGCGTACTGCCGGGACAATTGCTCCGCCTGGTATTCGGCGGCCAGCGCCTGCTCCATGCGGCCGACGCGGCGGTAGAGATCGCCGAGGGACCGCTTGGTCCAGGGCACGGCCGGCCGCTCGCGGTCGTCGGCCTGCAGGATCTTCAGCGCCGCGTCGTTCCAACCGGACTTCATCAGGGCATCGAGATGAATGGCGCCGAACAGCGAGCGTTGGGCGATGCTGCCGCCGATCTTCTGCAGATGCGGCATCGCCTGGCCGAGCAGGCGCGCGGCCTCGGCGTGGTCGCCCTTGGCGTAGGCGGCCAGACCATGGGCAGCCGGCACGGTGCAGTCGGCCCACGCCTCGCGCTCGAACGGCTTCGCATCCTCGGCGCGGTCTTCCAGGCTCGCCAGCATCTCGGTGACGGCGCTGAGCTCGCCGGCGCGAGCCAGGCCGTAGAGATATTGCAGGTCGAGGAAGGGCACGAAGTGCTCGTGCAGGCGGGGCTTCAGGTAGGTCGCCACGTCGGCCCAACGGCCGCCGACATCGACGCCACGCAATTCGAGCCGCGCCAGGAGCGAGACGGCGTTGATCTGGTCCTCGCAGAACTCCTTCCATACGCCCCATACGCGCTTGTCGAACAGCGCCAACGCCTCGTCGGCGCGGTCGAGGTCGATCAGGAACAGCGCGAGATGCCACCAGTTGTGGGTGTACATGAAGGAGTTGCAGCCTTCCCAGGTGTCGGACACCGATTCGAGGAAGGCCACGCCCTCGAGCATCTTGCCGCGCGCTTCCAGGCAATGGGCAACGGCGTGATGCGCCCAGGGATCGCGGCGGTCGATCGCGAGCGCCGCCCGCGCGATCTTTTCGGCCTCGTCGAGGCGATTGCACTCCTCGAGGCCGAAGGCATACATCGCGTGGACGTAGCGATTGTCCGGGTTGGCGGCGAACAGGCGCTCGCCGATACGCAGCAGGGACTCGGCGTCGCCGCAGTTGAAGGCATGGAGCTGGCCGAGCTTGCCGGCCAGCACGTCGCGCGGCCACTCGGCCGCCATGTCCTCGTGAATTTTCAGGCAGCGGTCGGTGTCGCCGTCGATCCAGGCTGCGGTCGTGGCGAGCCAGGCCTGCTCGCGGGCGTTGGTGGCGCTTGCGGCAAGCGTCCTGGTGCGCAAAAGATACTTGCGGGCGGCTTCGCGGCCTTCGTTGGAGTTCATCGACAGCACGAGATTGGCCGCCATCACCGGCAGAAGCGCGCAGCTTGCCTCCTTGTCGGCGGCGGCGACGAACTCGGCCAGCCGGTTGCCGAAGGAGAGCCATTGGTCGCGCAGGAAATCCAGGGAGGCGATCGCCTCCGCACCGGCGTTGCTCACCTCCAGTCCTTGACCGTCGCGCGCCACTTTCGTCCCCAGTTGCCTTGTCCAACCTTCGCATGCCGTGGCAAGTTGGGCAAAACGGGAGGAAGCATGAGACGCCGGCATCTCCTGGTGGCCGCGGCCTTGGCCTCCGTTCCGCAATCCGGTCGCGCGCAGGCGTTTCCCGAGCGGCCCATCCGTTTCATCGTGCCTTATGCGCCGGGCGGCTCGACCGACACCTCCGCCCGCATCGTCTCCGAGAAGCTCGCCGCTCTGCTCGGCCAGCCGGTGATCGTCGACAACAAGCCGGGCGGCGGCACCATCATCGGCACCGAGATCGTCGCCAAGTCGAAACCCGACGGCCACACCATCCTGCTGACGCCGGCCGCGATGATCGCCATCGCGGCATTCGGCATGGCCGTGCCCTACGACATCGACAAGGATCTGGTGCCGGTCGTGGGCTTCGTCGACCTGCCGATCCTGCTGGCCGCCTCGAACAAGGCGCCGTTCCAGACCGTTGCCGAACTCATCACCTGGTCGAAGGCGGAACCCGGCCGCACCGTCGCCTATGCCTCGGCGGGCGTCGGGTCGCTGACACATCTGTGGGGCGAGTACGTCAAGGCCAAGACCGGATTGCCGATGGAGCATGTCGGCTACAAGGGCAGCGCCGAGGCGTTGCGCGACGTCATCGCGGGGCACGTGCCCTTGTTCGCCGACGTGCTGGTGCCGACGGCGGCGGCCGTGCGCGCCGGGCAGATCCGCGGCCTGGCGGTGGCGATGGCGCAGCGCTCGGAGCTGCTGCCCGACGTGCCGACCGTCGCCGAGGCGGGCCTGCCCGGTACGGAAGGCACCGTGCCGTTCGGCATCTCGGTGCCCGGCGGCACGCCGGCCTCGGTGGTGATGAAGCTCAACACCGCGTTCAACGAGGCGCTCGGCGATCCGCCGATACGGCGCAAGCTTCTCGAGCTGGGATTCGTTCCCGTCGGCGGCGCGCCGCAAGCCTATGTCGCGGTGCTGGCCAACGAGATCGCCAAGTGGCGCAAGGTGATCAAGGAGTCGAAGATCCCGCCGCCGACGTGATGGTGCGCAAGGGGAAGCGTGCGGGCGGTTAGCTCCTAGCTCTTCGGCGACCCGCCCAAGAAGCAGTAGATCATCCCGCTCTTGCTGGCGCAGATGTGGCTGCGGCCGTCGGGGGCGAGTTGTTGCAGGACGACGCGCGGCGGTACGGGCACCCAGCGGCCGTTGAGCAGCGCGTACCACAGACCGTCGTCGTTGAGATAGGCGCGGGTCGGCCGGCAATCGCCCTCCGACGTGGCCGAGCGGCCGTTGCAGCACGAGTATCCCGTGCCGGGCTGCTTC
>DATGZZ010000265.1:0-2436 GCA_035296945.1 Reyranella sp. | reverse complement strand
CGCGTCACTTGCAGGCGTTGTTGCTCATGTAGTCGTGGACGGTGATCTTGCCCGAGATGATGTCGGCCTTGGCCGCGTCGACCTTGGCCTTCATCTCCGGCGTCACCAGCTTCTCGTTGTCCTTGTCGAGCGCCCAGTCGACGCCGCCCTCCTTCAGGCCGAGCGCGGCGATCCCGCCCTTCCAGCTCTTGTCGTTGGCCGCCTTGAAGCTGTTGTAGGCGGCGAGATCGACGCGCTTGATCATCGAGGTCAGCATCGTGCCGGGATGCAGGTGGTTCTGGTTGGAATCGACGCCGATCGCGAGCTTGCCGCGATCCTTGGCGGCCTGCAGCACGCCGATGCCGGTCGAGCCCGCCGCGGCATAGACCACGTCGACGCCGCGATCGAACTGGCCCTTGGCGAGCTCGGCGCCGCGGCCCGGATCGTTCCAGGCGGCGGGCGTCGTGCCGGTCATGTTGGCGATCAGCTCGGCCTTGGGGTTGGCGTACTTGATGCCCTGCTCGAAGCCGCACTGGAAGCGGCGGATCAGCGGGATGTCCATGCCCCCGACGAAGCCGACCTTGCCGCTCTTGGAGGCGAGGGCGGCCAGCACGCCGACCAGGAACGAGCCCTCCTGCTCCTTGAAGGTGACGGACTGCACGTTGGGCAGCGGCACCACCATGTCGATGATGGTGAAGTGCACGTTGGGGAATTCCTTGGCGACCTTCTCGAGCGCGACAGCCTGCGAGAAGCCGACGGCCACGATCGGATCCTGGCCCCTTTGGGCAAACCGCCGATGCGCCTGCTCGAACTGCGTCTCGTTGCTGGGCTCGAACTCGGCGATGGCGATGCCGGTTTCCTTGTTGAAGCGCTGGGCGCCTTGACTCACGCCTTCGTTGAAGGATTTGTCGAACTTGCCACCCGTCGAGTAGACGATGGCGGGCTTGGCGGCGTTCTGCGCGGCGGCGGGAGCGACCAGGGCTCCTGCGGCGATCAACGAGACCAGCAGTCCGGACCAGAGTTTCATGGCAGCTCCCTCTTTCGTTGATCGGAGTGTGGACCCGCCCGCGCGCCGGGTCTAGGGCGGTTGCAATTCGAACAGCCTTCATGCGTGCTCACACAATGAATCAGGGGCTCCTCTCCCCCTAGCGGGGGAGAGGAACATGAGTAGATCATGGGGTCGGAAATATCTCCTGTGTGGCTCTACCCCCTCCTGTATCCTCCCCCGAGGACGGGGGAGGAGAAGAGTCTGAGCGGCATGCCGCTTGCTTCAGCAGGTGCCCCGGGAGGACCGCATGGCCGAGTATGATCTGGTGATCCGCAACACCACCATTGCGACCGCCGCAGACGTGGTGAACGGCGATATCGGCATCTCGGCCGGCCGGGTTGTGGCCCTGGGCGAGCGGCTGGACAAAGGCAAGAAGGAGATCGACGCCACCGGCCTGATCGCCGTGCCGGGCGGCATCGACGCCCATGTCCATTTCGACCAGGACACCGCCGACGGCTCGGTGTTCTGCGACGATTTCGAGAGCGGCAGCCGGGCGGCGGCGGCCGGCGGCACCACCACCATCATCCCCTTCGCCTACCAGAGCCGCGGCCAGGGACTGCGCGACGTGGTCGACCGCTATCACAAGCGCGCCAACGGCAAGTCGCTGATCGACTACGCCTTCCACGTGATCCTGTCCGACCCCAGCGAGAAGATCATGGGCCAGGATTTCCCGGCCCTGGTCGCCGAGGGCTACACCTCGTTCAAGGTCTACATGACCTACGACGACATCAAGCTCACCGACCGCCAGATGCTCGATGCGCTGGCCGCGGCGCGGCGCGAGCAGGCGATGCTCATGATCCATGCCGAGAATTCCGACTGCATCGCCTGGCTGACCGAACGGCTGGAGCTGAAGGGCATGACCGCCGCCAAGTTCCACGCCAACTCGCGGCCCTTCGTGGTCGAGCGCGAAGCCACGCACCGCGCCATCTCGCTCGCCGAGCTTCTGGACGTGCCGATGCTGCTGGTGCACGTCTCGGCCAAGGAGGCGATGCACGAAATCCAACGTGCGCAGGCGCGCGGCCTGAAAGTCTATGGCGAGACCTGCCCGCAGTACCTGTTCCTGAGCGAGGAGGATTTCGAGAAGCCGGGCGACGAGGGCAGCAAATGCGTGTGCTCGCCACCGCCGCGCGGCACCGACAACCAGGAGCACATCTGGACCGGGCTGTCGGCCAACACCTTCCAGGTGCTGTCGTCGGATCACGCCGCCTTCAAGTACGACGACGTGCGCGGCAAGAAGCTGCCGGGCGCCGACAAGAGCTTCGCCAAGATTCCCAACGGCGTGCCGGGGGTGGAGACGCGCTTGCCGCTCCTATTCTCCGAGGGCGTCAACAAGGGGCGCATCACCCTGCAGCAGTTCGTGGCGCTGTCCTCGACCAATGCGGCCAAGATATACGGTCTGCATCCGCGCA
>DATGZZ010000264.1:0-2639 GCA_035296945.1 Reyranella sp. | reverse complement strand
TATTTTTGGCTTCATTGGGTCCCACCCTCTTTCCGGGATAAGCTCGCCTGACCGGTTGCGCCGGCGTATCGCGCCACCGAAATAAGCGCCGTTTGCGCGGTCTGGAATGTCGATATGAGAGCACTGAAAATTGCCGGCGTCGCCATTGGCGCCGTGATCGTCGTCATCGTACTGCTGCTGGTGATCGGCATCCCGTCGGGCTTCCTGACGGCGCAGATCCAGGATCGGGTCGAGCGGGAAACCGGCTACAAGCTCGCCATCAATGGCGGCGCCAGGCTCGGCCTGTGGCCATCGCTCAACATCACGCTGAACGATATCACGCTGCAGCATCCGAAGGACCGCGACATCAACCGCCACTTCGCGGCCGCAAGCATCGAGGCGGAGGTGACGCTCGCCAGCCTGTGGGCCGGCAAGCCGCGGATCACCGAGCTTGCCATCATCCGCCCGGTGGCGAATTTGCCGCTGCGACGCGAGCGCGACAGGGACGCCAATCCTCCCTCGAAGCCCGTTGCCGGCACGCCATCCGAGGCTTTTTCGATCGAGCATATCAGCGTCAGCGGCGGCACCATCGTGCTCTCCAACCTGCGCGACCGCGTCGAGAACAGGATCGAGACCCTCAATGCCGACATATCAATCGATTCCGATCGCAAGGTCGCGCTGACCGGCAGCGCCCGCCGCAACGGCTATCCGCTGAAATTCGAGATCAAGGCGGCGCCACCCGCCCCGCCGATCGAGCGGCAGAATATCCCGGCCGAGATCAAGATCGACGCGCCCGACCTGTTGCGCGCCCCACTCACCGCCAAGGCTGAAGTCCGGCTCAACGGCTCCGTCGTGATGATCAACGGCGTCACCGGCGCGCTCGGCGATGCCGCGTTCAACGGCTGGGCCTCGGTCGATCTGTCAAGCAAGCCGCTGGTGAAGCTCGACCTCGATTTCCAGAAGCTCGCCGTCGCGACGACACCCAGCACCGGCGGTACGTCGGCGCAGCCCTGGAGCAGTGCGACGATCGACGTCAACGGCCTCAATTATATCGACCTGCAGGTGCGCGTTTCGGCGGCCGAGCTTGCCATCGGCAACGCGCGCTTCACCCCCGCCGCGATCGACGCCGCGCTGACAAGCGGCGTCCTGAAGGCCCAGGTTGCCAACCTCGGCGCCTATGACGGCAATGCCAACGGCGACCTGACCGTTGACGTTACCGCCGCCAATCCCACCTACACGATGCGGGCCGACCTCACCGGCGTGCGCGCGCTGCCGCTGATGCAGGGCATTGCCGACTTCGACAAGATCGACGGCAAAATGCAGACGAAGATCAGCGTGCGCTCCTCCGGCACCAGCCAGCGCGCGATCATGTCGAACATGGCCGGCACCGCCTTCGTCGTATTTCAGGACGGCGCCATCAAGGGGCTGAACGTCGCGCAGATGATCCGCTCGCTGACGGCGAGCACCCTGTCGGGCTGGCAGGAGAGCGAGGAGAAGGCGACCGACCTTTCGCAATTGTCGGCCTCGTTCAGGATCGACAAGGGCCAGGCGCAGACCACCGATCTCAATCTGGTCGGCCCGCTGGTCAAGATGACCGGTGCAGGCACCATCGATCTCGGCACCAAGCAGATCGGGTTCCGCGTCGAGCCGAAACTCGTGATGACCACCGAAGGCCAGGGCCGCATTACTGATCCGGTCGGGCTCGGCATCCCCGTGATGATCTCGGGCCCGTGGGGGAGCCCACGGATCTATCCAGAGATGCAGGGCATCCTCGACAATCCCGAAGCCGCCTATGCCAAGCTGAAGGATATGGGCAAGGGCCTGTTCGGCGAGAAAGGCGCGGGCCTCGGGGCCGCGATCGGCAGCCTGCTCGGCGGACAGAAGGGGACGGACGGTGGACAGCAAGGCGGTGCCGGTGGACAGGCTGGCACCCAGCCTGCCGGTCCGCTCGGCGGCCAGCTCGGCGAGACCCTCGGCAATCTCCTGCAGAAGGGCCTGGGTGGTGTGAATCAAGGCGGCGCCGGCCAGAGCCAAGGCCAGGGCGGCGGCCGGCCGAGCGGCCAGCGCAGCATCCCGAGCCGCACCTCGCCCGCCGAGACGCCGACCGAGGTCGCCCCGGCCGAGGCCGCCTCAGCCGAGCCCGCCCCTCCGGCGCCGCCGAGCGATACGACCGCCCAGCAGGACAGTCAGCCAATGAACGACGTCTTGCGGCAGTTGTTCAACCGGTGAGCCACCCCTCCCTCGCCCCGCTGTTGCGGGGCGAAGGTGAGCAAGCCTGGGCACGACGAATCCCCTTATTCCTGCCCATAATTGCGGCTAACCATGTCGGCGGGCTCACAGCTCCTCCTCCCAATTCGTGCTAGACAGGCCCCAACGCCGGGGCTGCGGAGACAGGCCGGCGCCAGTAACAAGCCGATGCGGGCGCGAGGCCGTGGGCCGCACGAGGGTCCGGATGAACGAGGTCAAGGACAGAGTAGGGTTCCTGCGCGAAGGCCTGTTCGCCAAATACGTCGTCGCGCTGGTCGGCCTTGTCGTGTTCGTGCTGGCGGTCAACGGCGCGATGGAAATCTGGATCACCTATCGCGGCATCAAGAGCTCGCTCAACGACGGCATGTCGGAGAAGGCGCAGGCGACCGCCAAGCGGATCGAGCAGTCGGTAT
>DATGZZ010000263.1:0-8030 GCA_035296945.1 Reyranella sp. | reverse complement strand
CCATGGGTTTCGCGCCGAAGGCTTAGCGCGCCTCCGTCCAGCTCTCGGAGAACGCCAGCGCGCAGGTGCTGAAGGGCCGGCCCTCACGATCTCGCTTCCACGGCGTGCCGCGCGCCTGATTGCCGTTGATGGTGAGGCGCGCGCCCAGCGCCGGCACCAGCACGGTGCAGACGCCATACTGCCGGTTCTGCGGCGGCTGGTTGGGTTCCGTGTGGATCAGCAGCGGCTCGCCAATGTCATGCCAGGTCATGGCGATGTCGGCGTCGTGCGCCTTGATGTGCTCGGTCCAGAAGTAGCGCGGATCGCCCGACTTCGAGAAGCTGGCGTCGGTCACGGGGATCGTCGTGTCCTTGAGCTCGGCACTGAGCATGCCCTGCACGGTCTGCTGCAGCCAGCGCGCCATGGCGATGTTGTCGGAGTAGATCCGCCAATGCCCCTGCGTCAGCTCGCTCTTGACGTAGAGCACGTGCCCGGGCCCTGCCGGGCAGAACAGGATCCGCCAGTAGCTGGCGTCGGTCGAATTGGGATCGCCATCCTTCTCGGACAGGCGAATGAACGGGTTCTCCCCGGTCAGGATCAAACGATGCGGGTCTGCGACGGGCATTCTTCCTCTCCCTGCCGGAACCGGCTCAGCCGGACGGCGTTCCAGTCGATTGCAGGCGGAGAAGCCTAGCAGGGAGGCGACAAGATGCGTCAACTCTTTCGTCGTGGTGTGGTCACAATCGCGACGGGGATTGCAGTCGCGTTCGTATGCACGAGCGCCATGGCGCAGGGCGAACCGCCCGCCCGGGTCGCCCGCCTCGCCTTCATTAACGGAACCGTCTCCTTCCATGACGACCAGCGGAGTGGCTGGACGCCAGCTGTCATCAACACACCGCTGACGACCGGCGACGGCCTCTGGACCGAGCCCGACGCGCGCAGCGAGATCTCGCTGGCCGGCACGCGCATTCGCCTGGAGGGCGCCACGCAGCTCGACATGCTGGCTCTCGACGATACGCAGACCCGCCTGCAGCTCGGCCAGGGCCGCATCGATGTGAAGTCCTTCGCAATGGACGCCAACCAGCCCTACGAGATCGTGACGCCACGCGGCACCGTCAAGCTGCTGCAGCAGGGCGACTATTATGTCGAGGCGGGCTCAACCGAGGATCCGACGCGGCTCGGCGTGCGTTCCGGCGCCGCCCAGATCCAGGCCCTGAATGGCCAGGTCCTCGCCGTGCGCGCCAACGAAGTCGCCGAGGTGATGGGCGATGGCACGAGCCCGCAGCTGCGCACCATCAAGACCGCGCCGCCGGCGCCGCCCGCCTACTGGGCAAGCCGCGACCGCCAGGTCGTCTACGAGGCGCCGCAGTATCTGTCGGCCGGCGTCACCGGCTATGAAGACCTCAATGCCTACGGCGACTGGATCAACGACGGCGGCTACGGCCGAGTCTGGGCGCCGCGTTCCGTGCCGAGCGGTTGGGCACCCTATCGCACCGGTCATTGGTCCTACGTGCAGCCGTGGGGCTGGACCTGGATCGACGAGCAGCCGTGGGGCTTTGCGCCATACCACTACGGCCGCTGGGCCAATCGCAACAATCGCTGGGTCTGGGTACCGCCGCAGCGCGATGTCCGGCCGGTCTACGCGCCGGCGCTGGTGGCTTTCATCGGCGGCACCGAACTGGCCGTGTCGCTGGGCAACCAGAGCGCCGCCCCGGTCGGCTGGTTCCCGCTCGGGCCGCGCGAGGTCTACGTGCCATCCTACACGGCCGATCGCGAATACTACCGGCGCCTCAACCGCTCGGCCCGCGTCGAGGACCGCATCCTCGAGGATCGCTGGCAGCGAGCGCAACGGCGCGAGGCGTTCGCGGCCAACCGCGAGCAGGCGATGATCAATCAGCGCTTCGCCACCGTCGTGCCGACGTCAGCTTTCGTCGGCTCGCAACCGGTGATGCGCTCGGCACTGCAGGTGCAGCCGCAGGCGATCGCCGCCGCTCCCGTGGCGCCGGTTGCCGCACCGCCTGCGCCAACGGCATCCGTGGCGAGCGCCGTCGCCGCTCCCTCCGCCAACGCACCGCAGCCCAAGGCGGCAACGGCGCCGGCACCGCAGCAGGCTGCCCCCGCCGATTCCAACCTGCCGGTCGCCAGGACAGCGGTCGCCGAAATGCCGACCCTGGCCAAGCCGGCCGCGACGGAGAAGTCGGTCGCGCCGGGACCGAAACTCGTCGCGACTCAGCCCAAGGCCGCCACGGATAGCAAGGCGATACAGGCTGTACCGACGCTCGCGCCTCGGCAGGGCGTGGCGCCGCCGGAACTGAAGGGCGCCATCACGCCTGCACCAGCGCAGCCGGCCAAGCCGGGCGAGCCACCGAAGCCGCAGCAGCAGGCCGCGCCTCAGCCGCAAGCGCCACCTGCGGTGCCCTCGTCAGCACCTCAGGCCAGGCCTGCGGAGCCCAACAAGCAACAGGCGACGCCAGCGCCCGGACCTCAGCAGGCCAAGCCCGCCGAGCCCCCGCAGGCCACTCCGCCCCTGCCGCAGCCGCAACAGGCCAAGCCTGCCGAACCGCCGAAGCCGCAGGCTGCGCCGCCCGCACCGGCGCCGCAGCAGGCGCGACCTGCCGAGCCATCCAACCGACCGATGCCGCACGCGGCGCCTGCGCCGCAGCCACCCCAGCAAGCGAGGCCGGAGCCGCCCAGGCAGCCGCCGCAGGCCGCGCCGGCGCCGCAGCCGCCGCTTCAGCGGCAACAGGAAGGCCGCACGGTCGAGCCGCCGCGGCAGCAGCAGGTTGCTCCTCCACCGCCACGTCCGGCGCCGCCGCCTCAGCAGCAGGCTGCACCGCCACCACAGCCAGCGCCGCAGCAGCGACAGGCACCGCCGCCGCAACCGCAACCGCAGGCGGCACCCCCGCAGCCACGCCAGCAGGCCGCACCTCAACCGCCGCCACAGCCCAAGCCGCCGGAGCAGGCGCAATCGCGCCCGTCGCCTCAGCCTGACAAGAAGGACGACAAGAAGTAGCTAGAGAACCTGATTGCGCAGTGCCGCCTTCTCGTCGCGCCACAGGCGATCGAGATTTTCGACCAGGATGTCGATGACGTTGTCCTCGTAGGCGCGCGTTTCGCCCGCAGTGTGCGGCGTGACGAAAACGTTGGGCATGGCCCAGAGCGGCGAGGCGGCCGGCAATGGTTCCTCCGCCGTGACGTCGATCGCGGCGGCCCAGATGCGGTTGTTCTTCATGGTGTCGATCAAGGCGGCCTCGTCGGCCACCTTGCCGCGCGCCACGTTGACGAACACCGACGAGGGCTTCATCGCCTTGAAGGCCGCGGCGCTCATCAGGCCGGTTGTCTCGGGCGTGAGCGCGCAGGTGAGCGCCACGATGTCGGCCTGCGGCACCAGCTTCACCAGGTCGCCCATGCCATGGATCGAATCGGCGCCGTTCTCACCTTGCGAAGGGTCGCGACGGATGCCGATCACCTTCATGCCGAAGGCCTTGGCGAGCAGGGCGAGGTGGTTGCCGATGCGGCCCATGCCGACGACCAGCAAGGTCTTGCCGCCGAGCTCGTCCTCGCGCTGGGCGAGATCCCCGATCATGCCGCGCCACATCTTCTGGTGCTGATTGTCACGCGCCTCGGGCAGGCGGCGGAAGATCGCCAGGATGAGGGCGATCGCATGCTCGGCGACGGCGCGGGCATTGACGCCGGCGGCACTGGCCAGCCGCACGCCCTTGGCGCCGAGCTGCTCCTTGGAATACTGGTCCATGCCCGAGCTGATCGACTGGATGAACCTGAGCTTCGACGCATGCGGAATGAGATCGTTCTTCCACATGCCCGAGGCCACGACGATGTCCGCCTCGCCAATGCGCTTGACCAGATCGTCATAAGCCCAGACCTGGAAGCTCTTGATGCCGGTCTTTCGCAGCTCGAACCGCGCCTGCATCTGGTAGGCCGCGTGCGCAAAGCAGATCGTCAGATTGTCCTTCGACGGAAACATTCGCCCCAAACTCCCTAAGCGTTGCGCTCTCCAATGGTGCTGTGGAAGCGCGCCAGGAACGACGCCGTACGCGGGTTCGTGGGCCGGAGCAAGACCTCTTCCGCCCGCCCCTGCTCAACCACCTGGCCGGCATCCATGACGAGGACCTGGTCGGCGACGTCGCGTGCAAAAGCCATCTCGTGCGTGACCACGATCATGGTCGTGCCGTCGGTGGCGAGCTGCTTCATGACGTCCAAAACCTCGCCCACCAGCTCGGGATCGAGCGCCGACGTCACCTCGTCGAACAGCATGATCTCCGGCGCCATGGCCATGGCCCGCGCGATGGCGACGCGTTGCTGCTGGCCACCGGACAGATTGCGCGGGAACCGGTCCGTGAAGGTGGACAGGCCGACCTTGGCCAGAAGATCGCGGGCGACGGTCTCGGCTTCGGACTTCGCCATCTTCTTCACGATGACCGGGCCGGACATCACGTTCTGCAGCGCCGTCATGTGCGGGAAGAGATCGAACTGCTGAAACACCATGCCGATGCGGGCGCGGAAACGCGCCAGGTCGCGGCCGCGCGGCGTGGAGCGCTTGTCGCTGAAATCGATGCGGCGGTCACCGACCTGCAGCGTTCCGGCGGACGGCTCTTCGAGCAGGTTGATGCAGCGCAAGAAAGTGGACTTGCCGCAGCCCGATGGGCCGATCACCACCACGACCTGGCCGCGATCGACCTCCAGCGAAACACCGCGCACGGCCTCGACCGTGCCGTAGCTCTTGCGCAAGCCCTCGACCTTGACCATCACCTCGCCGCTACTGGTCAACGCGCGCCTCCAGGCGGGCCGCCCACAGGGTGAGCGGATAGAGGATGACGAAATAAGCGATGGCGACGCTGGTATAGACCTCGAGCGGCCGGAAGGTGTCGGAGACGATGATCGAGCCCGTGTACATGAGATCGGGGATCGCCACGACGTAGAGCAGCGAGGTGTTCTTGAGCTGGATGATCGACTGGTTGACGAACGGTGGGATCATGCGCTTGGTGGCCTGCGGCAGGATGATGTGGCGCATCAGCTCGCCGCCGGTCATGCCGAGCGCGCGCGACGCCTGCCACTGGCCCTTGTCGATCGAGATGATGCCGCCGCGGAAGATCTCGGTGGCGAAGGCGCCCATGTAGAGCGTGAGGCCGAGGCCTGCGGCGAACCAGTCCGGCAGCTCGACCTGCAGCACGATCGGCAGCGCGTAGTAGAACCAGACGATCTGCACCAGGAGCGGCGTGCAGCGGAAGATCTCGACGTAGTAGTGGACCGGCAGCGTCACCCAGCGGCTGCGCACCAGCAGCAGCAGGCCGCAGATCACGCCGATGATCATGCCGCCCACCACCGTGCCCACGGAGTAGGCCAGGGTGACACCAAGCCCCTTCGCCCAGAGATGGGTGTAGGAGAGGACGAGACCGAAGTCCCACTTGTAGGCGGCGGCGAGGATCATGTCAGAACCGGTCGGGACGGAACGGTGCCAGGTCCACCGTGGTCGGCTGGCCGGTTGCGAGCTCGGCGATAAGCTTGCCGGTGATGCCGGCCATGGTGAGGCCGAGATGGTCGTGGCCGAAGGCGAAGAACACGTTCTTGTGGCGCGGCGAGCGGCCGATCACCGGCTTGGAGTCCGGATGCGACGGCCGGGGCCCCATCCACTTCGAGGCGGGCTCGCCCTTCAGCCCGGGCACCAGCTGCTTGGCGTGGCGCGCGATCATGTCGGCGATGCCCATGTCGGCCGGTGCGTCGGGCGCCGCGAACTCGGCAACGCCGGTCGCACGGATGCCTTCATGCATGTGCGCCAGCGAGACATTGCGATCGGCCGACACCAGCGCGCGCCGCAGGCCGAAGTCCTGGCCGGCAAACATCACGTGATAGCCGCGCTCGGCTTCCAGCGGCACCGACGTGCCGAGCTGCTTGGCCAGCGGCCGCGACCACACACCGGCCGCCAGCACGACCGTCTCGACGTCCAGGGGGACGCGGTCGGTGAGGATCCTGGTCGGGCCCTCGCTGCCGATCTCAAAGCCCCTCACCTCGGCGTTGACGATCTCGCCGCCGCGGCGGACGAAGTCCTTGGCCAGGGAATCGCAGAGGCGCCAGGGATCGATGGTGCGGTTGACATCGGGCAGCGACACCGCCTTGACGATCTTCTGCGACAGTGCCGGCTCCATCTGCCGCGCCTCGTTGCCGTCGAGGATGTCCATGTGCACGCCGTGCCGGCGCCGCAGGTCGAGGGCGTAAGCCGCATGCTGGAAGGTCGCCTCGCTCTCGAAGAGCATCATCAGGCCGTCGTCCTTCACCCACTGCTTGGCGTCGGCCCCCTCGATCAGGGGCGCGTAGCCTGCATGCGTGTGGACCAGCAGCGAGTTGCGGGCGGCGGCGATCTCCTCGACGCGCGACGGGCGCGCCGCCGCGATGAAACGCAGGAACCAGGGCAGCGCGCTCGGCACGTGACTCCAGCGCAGCTTCAGCGGCGACGTGGAGTCGAACAGCATCTTCGGCACCTTCTTCAGCACGCCCGGCATGGCGAAGGGCACGCAGGAGGCGGTGCCGAAGCTGCCGGAATTGCCGAAGGAAGCCTTCATGCCTGGCTCGCCCTTGTCGACGAGCCGGACCTTGAATCCTTCGCGCTGAAGATGGAGTGCGCAACAGACGCCGACGATGCCGGCGCCTATCACGGTGACGGGCTTGGCCATCAGTTCGGCGAGAACGATACGGTCGGCGGGATCTCAAGGCCCTCGCGCTGGAGAGCCGCCTTCATGCGCGCCTCATTGTGGCCGAGGAGGATGTTCCACTCCGCCCAGCGGTTGAGGAACTTCTGCCAGCGCGCATCGTCCTCGAGACGCAGCCCTATGTAGCCCGGCAGGGCCACGCGCGGCGTCGGATTGACGAAGTCGCCGAGGCCCGGGTTCTTGGACTTGGCGACCATCGAGTTCAGCACCGTCGTGGTGAAGGCGTCGGCGCGGCCGGACGACACGGCAAGCGCAATCTCCGCCGCCGACTTGAACTCCACGCGCGTCGCCTTGGGCGCCATCTTGCGCAGCAAGAGCTCGTCGGAGGTGCCGGTCATGACGGCGACCTTGACGCCTTCCTTGTTGTAGTCGGCCCAGACCTTGCCGTTGAACTTCGGATTGTTCACGGTCACCCATTCGATCCAGTAGATCGGCCCCGCGAAGTCAATGGCCGTCGAGCGCAGCGGCGTCGCCTGCAGGGCGAAGTTCATGTCGACCTTGCCGGCCTGCAGCGACAGCACCGCCTCGCCGAAGCCGCCGACCTCGACCGGCACGTACTTGACCTTGAGCTCGTTGGCGATGTCCTTGCCCATGTCGACCATGGCGCCGACCCATTCGCCGCTCGCCTTGTCGCGCATGAAATACGGTGAATACTCGAACACGCCCATGCGCACCTGGTTGGTGCGCTTGATCAGGTCCCAGGTCGATTCGTTCTTGGGCTGCGCGCGCGCCGGCACCGAAACAGCGGCGACAGTGACGGCAGCAGCAATGGCAGTCGCGGAAGCGACATCTCGACGGCGGATCCCCATTTCCCTTCTCCTCTCAGCCATTATTCGTCTTTATTGGACCGATCTTCGTCGGTTCGTATCCCACGCTCGAGGAGGCAACGCGCAACGGACTCTAGGTGTCGCGCTTCGCACCCGTCAAGAACGCACGCAAATTGTGAGCCAATCGCCTATTTCAACGTCTCGACGGCGTAGTGCCTCACGCGGTCCTCGTCGACCTTGATGCCGAGGCCCGGCGTGCGCGGCACGATCACGCGTCCATTCTCGATGGGAAACGGCTCCGCCAGAAGGTCGCGCTCGAGGAAGTACTTGGCCTGATAGAACTCGCAGCCCAGCGATATGTTGGGCGTGGCCGCGATCATGTGCGTGCCCGCGAGGTGAGCAATGCCGGTCTCGAACATGTCGCCGCCATAGCAGGCGATGCCGGCCGCCTCGCAGATCGCCGCCACCTTGCGCCCGGCCATCATGCCGCCGTGCTTCATGATCTTGATGCTGACCAGGTCGGCCATGCGGTTGGCGGCGACCAGCAGCGCGTCGGTCG
>DATGZZ010000262.1:0-6227 GCA_035296945.1 Reyranella sp. | reverse complement strand
TGACCGACGCGCCCCTGTTCGGCCGCACGCGCAACGCCTGGAGTGCCGAGCGCACGTCGGGCGGCTCGAGCGGTGGTGCGGCAGTCGCGGTCGCGGCCGGCATCGGGCCGATCGGCATCGCCACCGACGGCGGCGGCTCGACGCGCATTCCCGCGGCGGCCAACGGCATGGTCGGGCTGAAGCAGAGCAACGGCGTCATCCCGCACAGCCAGGTCGCCGATGCCTTCGGCAACTACACCTACGTGACGCCGATGACGCGCACGGTGATGGACACCGCCCTGATGCTGCAGGCGATGGCCGGCCCCCATCCGTCCGATCCCTGGTCGATCGGCGTGCCGGCGCAGGACTACATCGCCGCCGCGCGCCCCGAGGGCAGCCTCCAGGGCAAGCGCATCCTTTTCAGCGTCACCTTGGGCAACACGCTGGTCGCCAAGGACGTGCGCGCAGCCTTCGAGCAGGCACTGGGCAAGCTGAAGGATCTCGGCGCCGAGCTGGTCGAGCTGCAGGACGACCTGCCCAACATGGAGCCGATCTGGAAAGTCCTCAACCACACGACCTGGCGGGCGCGCTTCGATCATCTCCTGCGGCGCGAGGACAATCGCCTGTCGCCGTCGCTGGTCCGCCAAGTCGCCATGGCGGCGGAGTGGACAGGTGCCGACTACCAGCACGCCATGTTCCAGCGCACCGATCTCTTCCGCCGCATCCAGGGCTGGTTCGAGACGGCCGACTACCTGGTGACGCCGACGCTGTCGCGCACGGCCTTGCCCATCGACCAGGACCTGTTCGAGCCGATCAGGATCGACGGCGTCGAGGCGGGCGAGCTCAGGCGCAACTGGTTCCCCTACACCATGCCGTTCAACATCACCGGCCATCCCGCCCTCACCGTGTGCTGCGGCTACGACGCCGAGGGCCTGCCGATCGGCTTGCAGTTCGTCGGCCGCTTCCGCGACGAGGCCTCGGTGCTGCGCGCGGCTGCCCTCTACGAGGCGAGCGAGAAGTGGCTCGATCGATGGCCCGACCTCTGAGGCGGCCACCGCCGCTCACGGCCGAGGAGATTCAGGCGCGCGTCCTCCATCGCGACGGACTGATCCTGGTGATCGACAAGCCGGCCGGGCTTGCCGTGCATGCCGGCCCGAGCAAGGCGCCCAACCTCGAGGAGTGCTTCGACGCCCTGCGCTTCGGCCTGCCGCGGCCGCCGGCGCTCGCCCACCGGCTCGACGCCGACACCTCGGGCGTGCTGGTGCTGGGGCGCCATCCCAAGGCGCTCAGCAAGCTCGGCCGGCTGTTCTCCGGCCGCGACACCGAGAAGACCTACTGGGCCATCGTGCGCGGCGCGCCGCCGGCCGACGAAGGCGTGTTCGACCAGAATCTTCTCAAGGTGAACACCAGGAGCGGCTGGTCGGTGAAAGTCTCCAACCAAGGCCAGTCGGCGATCACGCGTTACAAGGTGCTGGGGCGCGGGCCGGACATGACGTGGCTGGAACTGAAACCCGAGACCGGCCGCACGCACCAGATCCGCGTGCATTGCGCGGCCGCCGGCTGTCCGGTGATCGCCGACCGGCTCTACGGTGCGGCCGAGCCTGGCCGGCAGCTCCATCTGCATTCACGCGGCATCGTGCTGCCCTTGTCGAAGAACAAGCCGCCGGTCGCGGTCGAAGCGCCGCCGCCGGCGCACATGATCGCGGCGCTGAAAGCGTGCGGCTACGAGGCTGCCCCCGCGTAGAAATGGCAAACGCGATCGCGTTCGCACAACCTCTCCAGAAATCCCTGCAAGCCATTGACGCGGCTGGTCCTTCAGGCCCTGGTTGGGGCCAGGTGCTGTCGCATGAACAGCGACAGGAACGACATTGCACGTTCCTTGGCGCGACGACCCTGCTCAGCCCGACAGGCCGCGCGGCACCGGCCGGCGGGATGGTTATCGGATGAACGATGCATAGAGCGGTGCCGCGTGGCGGCAGGCAACGACCCTAATATAACTGTTGTTCTCGTTCCTGTACACTACAGTGCTAGATGACGGATGCTAACGTGTCCCGGTCTTCTTCCAGGCCGGAAGTTCAACTTACCAGCAACAGGCGAGGCCAGATGTCTGCGGACCACATCTTCCTGGTAGGAAGAATTCTCCTTGGCGGCATATTCGTCGTCGCGGGCCTTCGACACCTGATGATCGTGCCCGTGCTGACGCTTGCCATGGCCGCGAGGGGCGTACCGTTCCCGCGCGCCGCGCTGCTTGCCGGCACCGGCTTTCAGATCGTTGCCGGCCTGGCGCTCGTGCTCGGCTTCTGCGTCACGTGGGCCGCGCTCGGCCTCATCCTGTTCACCGTCGTTGCCAGTGTCCTGCTGGTCAACTTCTGGGACAGGGAAGGCGAAGAGCGGATTGCGCTCACCAACGCCTTCCAGACGAACATCGGACTCATCGGCGGCCTGATGCTTGCCGCCGCTCATGGGCTTCGACCCTGAACCCAGATCCTGAGCGGATCGCCGATCTCGAAGCCGGCATCGAGCGCCGCCGCAAGCTCACCGCCTGATTCGTAGCCGACCAGCGGCAGGCGCGGAAAGGTCTGCGCCGACAGGAGAATGAGCGAGCGCCACACCGCGACCGCGTCAGCCGCTTCGGCGACGACGTTCGACAGGCCGACCACACCGTCGCTGCGATAGAGCATGCCGCCCGACACGACCCGGAAGCCGCGGCGGCCGGTGAACAGGGCGAAGTTCGGATCGTCGATCGGCAGCCCCTTGCCTTCGCTCTCGCGGCGCCACTCGATATCGGTGGAGGCGTCGGTCGCCGGCATTACGCTGCGAATCCATGAAGCTTCGAACAGCACGTCGAAGCCCGCGCGCGCCAAGTCAAGCTTGTTGAAACTGTCCTTCACGGCCCAGCGGCCGGGCAGGTTCGACGTCGCGAGGATCTCGATCGTGCTGCGCTGCTCGGCGAGTGCGGCGTCGTCGTGCGCCAGCGTCACCACGTTGGGATAGAAGCGCGGCACCGGCTCGGCATTGACCCAGGCATGCGGCAGGAAGGTGCCCGGCCGGCCGTGCGCGCGGCAGACCGCGTCGCACCAGCGGGCGTTGTTGCGGGCGGCGGGTTCGGTCCAGTCCTTCAGGCCCTGACTTCCTCGCGCTGGAAAACGATGTAGGCCGCCGCGAACACCACGATCATGCCCGCGACAAGTCCGGTGAGCTGCGGCCAGATCAGGATCAGGCTCTGGTCGAGCGGCAGGGTCGCTCCGGGGATCGCCCCGCGCATCTGCATCGGCAGCATGAACCCCAAGGAGCGTGTCTCGGGATTGAGCAGGCCCACGACGGCCTCGCGAAACAAGGTATTGGGCGACAGCCGCTCGAGAGCGAGACCCAGCTCCCCGATCGCGACATATTGGTCGACCGACGTGATCTGCGCCGGCGCAAAACCGACGACGATGGCCGACGCGATCATCGGCCAAAGGATGAGGAAGAAGAGCCACAGTCCGAGACTGCAAAGCGCCGACGTCGCGGTCGAGCGGAAGATCACCGAGAACAGCATCGCCACCGCCAGCCACACGCCGCCATAGGCGATGGCCACGACCAGGAAGCCCAGGCCACGCGCCACTTCGACACCGCGCGGCGGCAGGCCAAGCAGCAGCAGCCCTGCACCCAGAACGATCAGCCACAGGGCCACCAGGGCCACCGCGAGCGTGGTCAAGCCGCCCAGGAACTTGCCCAGCAGCAGGGCGTCGCGATAGAGCGGCTGCGACAGCACGCGCGACAGCGTGCGGCGGTTGAACTCACTGTTGATCGAGTCGAAGCCGAGCCCGATCGCCATCAGCGGAATGACGAAGTTGAGGGCGTCGACGAAGGACAGCCCGACACGCTCGGGCGCCCCGGTGAAGATGCGCAGAAACAGGTAGGGATCGGACACCACCACGTTGCGCAGGTCCTGCAGCGAGAAACCCACCGGCAAGGCGCCGAACACGATCACGAACAGCATCAGCACCATCATGCGGGCGCTGCTGAGGTGATCGGACAATTCCTTCATGAACACCGGCCCCAGGCCGGTGAACGGCGACCCCTTGCGCCGCACGGCACTAGGCGGCATGACGCGCCTCCTGGAAGTAGCGCGTGTAGACCTCTTCGAGGCTGGGCTGCAGGTCGGCCAGCCGCGTCAGCGATCCTCCCGCCGAGACGATGCGCTGGGCCGCCGCCGCCCGCACGTCGCGATCGGCGGTGACCCGCCAGGCGCCGCCTCCGTCTCCTTGAGGCCCTTCCGGCACGACGCTTCGCACGCCCTCGATGCCGCGCAAGGCTGCGGCGATGTCGGTTCCTTGTGCCTCGACCAGAAAGGGATGGCCCGCACCCAGCACCTGGTTGGCGAGCTGCACGACCGAGCCTATCAGGGCGATCTTGCCCTTGTTGAACAGCGCCACGCGGTCACAGACGCTCTGCACGCGATCGAGCAGATGCGAGCTCAGCAGCACCGCCACGCCCGCCCTCTTCAGCCCGCGGATCATCTCCAGGAGCTCGAAGGTGGCGTGCGGATCGAGACCCGATGTCGGCTCGTCGAGAATCGCGATCTCGGCCTGCTTCATGACGATCTCGGCGATACCCAGCCGCTGGCGCATGCCGCGCGAGAAGGTGGCAACGCGCTTGTCCGCGACGTCGGCCAGCTTGACGCTCTCCAGCGCCTCCATGATGCGCCGCCCGGCCTGCGAGCGCGGAATGTCGAGCAGACGCGCGATGTAGGCGAGGTTCTCGCGCGCCGTCATATGGTCGTAGAAGCCGACCGAGTCCGGCAGGTAGCCGACGCGGCGCTTGACCTCGAGCGGCTCGCGCACCGGATTGAAGCCCAGCACCTCGATCGAGCCGCCGCTGACCTCGGTCAGCCCCAGCATCATCAGGATGGTCGTGGTCTTGCCCGCGCCGTTGGGGCCGAGCAGGCCGAAGATCTCGCCGCGATGGATATCGAGGTCGATGGCGTCGACGGCGCGCTGGCTGCCGTAGAGCTTCAGCAGCCCGCGCGCCTCGATGACATTGTCAGCCATTGGCGGCCGTTCAGCGCCGGCCAAAGCGCGCGACGGCGCCCAGCAGGACCAGCAGGGCGACGGCGATGATGCCGACACCCACGATGCCCCACAGGGTCGAGGTGGTGACGGTGATGCGGAAGTCGGCCGACGCCGATTCGCCCCGCCCGTTGGCGCGGAACGAGGCGACGTAATCGCCGGCGATCGCCTTGTCGGCCGGTGTCACCACGACAGCCACGTCCTTCTTCTCGTTGGGCGCAAGTATCGGGATGGTCTTGGGGTTGAACTCGACCTTCCAGTTGGTCGGCACCGTGCCCGACATCTCGACTTCCTCGATCGGCGCAGTGCCGTCGTTGGAGAGCACGAGCGTATAGGTCGACGACTTGCCGACCTCTGCCTCGCCCGACAGGCGGCCGTCCTTGGTCGAGAGCGCGATCCGTCCCTGCCCGCTCACCTGCAAGGTCACGCGCAGCTCGGCCGTGGCGCCTTCCGACGCCACCTTGACCAGCACCGGATAGTCGCCCGCCTTCACATCGCGCGGCGGCGTCACCTTGACCTTGATGTCCTTGGTCTGGCCGGCCTCGATCGGGATCGAGCTGATCTCGTTGGAGCCGAAGCCCTCGGTGAAGGTGGTCTGGAAGTTGGCCGGGCCCTGCGCCGACAGCGCTACCGTCAGGTCCTTGCCGCTGTCGTTGCCGACTGTGACCGTATACTCGAAGGCCGAGCGCGGCGTGCCGCGCAGCGACGGCAGGCGCGACTTGATGCTGAGCTTGGCCGGCGCCTCGGTGCCGACCGTGAGCGTGAGCGGCAGCTCGACCGACTGGGCGATCGGCCCCTTGGCGCTGATCATGATCTTGGTCGAGCCGGGCCTGGCATCCTTCGGCACGTCGACCCGAAGCTGCAGGGCGACGTCCTGGTTGACGCCCGGCATTGCCGCCGCCACGGGCTGGCCGCCGCCCAAAATGTCGACCTTCCAGCCGGCCGGCACGTCCTTCAGCGCCAGTGCCACCGGTTCGGGCGGCAATCCAGCGTTGGTGAGTTTTAGCCGGACGGTCGTGACCTCACCGGCGCGCACGGTCTGCGAGGGATAGTCCGTGGTCAGGAACAGGCCCTTGGGCGTGTCGCCCTGGGCGAAGCTTGGCCCGGCGGCCAGGGTCGCAAGGAAGAAGGCCAGCAAGGCGGTCAGGCAACGCATCGTAGATATCTCCGGATCAGGCGGCCGCGCTGGGTCGGGCC
>DATGZZ010000261.1:0-2507 GCA_035296945.1 Reyranella sp. | reverse complement strand
TGTGAGGGCCTCGGCCGTCTCGAGCGGCCGAACGCTTTCGGGCGGGCGGTCGATGGCGACGAACGCCGCCGACGGCTCGGCGAGCGTCGTCGCATGGGCGAGGCCCAGGCAGCATTCGTGCGGCGTGCCGGCCTTGGCCGGATGCTGTTCGTCGCCCTGCGCGCTGGGCAGGCACATTGCCGACCAGTTGGCCGGTACCCCGCCGCGCATCAGGGCGGCATGGGCCAGCGGCTGCAGGAAATTCAGCGTGATCGCAAACAGCGCCGCGGCCAATGCCGCCGCGCGCCAGCCCTGATCGGAGCGTCTGCGAATCATGGCTCTAGCTAGCCACGAACACAGACCCGATGAAAGAGGCGTGTTGTCTCGCCGGACCGCGGACCTCCAACGCGGAATCGACCGTCGGTCGATTCCGCGTTGGAGGTCCGCGGTCCGGCGAGACCCTAGAGGCCCAGCGCCAACAGGCGCGGGTCACGCGTCTGCTTGGCGAAAACTTTTAGCTGCCACAAGGCGGCTAGGTGCAGGCCCGGGATCTCCAGCCGGCCGTCTGCGAGGTCGCCGAGGAAACGCTCCCACGGCACGAGATGGGTGCTGATGATCTCGCCGGCGTCGAACTCGGGCTCGGCGACCTTGCGGGCATCGAGCGCCAGGAAGGCATGGACCCGGTTGTTCTGGCGCGCGGTGTTGGCCGTCGACGAACCCAGTGGGTGCCATTCGTCCGCGGCATAGCCCGTTTCCTCGCGCAGCTCGCGCTTGGTCGCCTCCAGCACGCTCTCGCCCTCATGGTCGGGGGTGCCGCAGGGCAGCTCGAAGGAGTTGCGCTCGATGCCGTGGCGATATTCCTCGATCAGCACGATCTCGCGCTCGGGCGTGAGCGCGATCGCGCAGATCCACTCGGGAAACTCGATGGTGTGGTACGGCGACAGGATGGTGCCGTTGGGCACCCGCACCGTGTCGCTGCGCACCGCCAGCCAGCGGTCGCGATAGGAGTACTTCGTCTCAAGCACCTGCCACGGCGCGATCGTCGTGGCCGGCTTCTTCGGATCGGCCATCAGACGCCCATCATCAGACGGCGGTCCAGCCGCCGTCGACCACGATCTCCGCGCCCGTGACGTAGGACGATTCGTCCGACGCCAGGAACAGGATGGCGTAGGCCACTTCGTCGATCTCGCCGGCACGTCCCATCGGCACGCCCTTCAAGGTCTTGGCGCGGGTCTCGGGATCGGCGGTGCGGCCCGAGGTGCGCATGGGTGGCATCAGGCCGGGGTGCACCGAGTTCACCCGGATGCGGTCACGGCCGTGCTGGGCTGCCGCTGCCTTGGTGATCAGCCGGACGGCGCCCTTCGAGGCATTGTAGCCGACATGGATGTAGCCTTGGCCGACGATGCCGGAGATCGACGACAGGTTGATCACCGAGCCTCCGTTGCCCGCCTTCTTCATGGCGGCGATGGCGTACTTCATGCCGAGGAAGACCCCGGTGGCGTTGATGCTCATCAGCCGGTGCCAGGCTGCGGTGTCATAGAGGTCCTGCTCGGCCGAGCCCGAGATGCCGGCATTGTTCACCAGCACGTTGAGGCCGCCATGGGCCGATACCGTCTTATCGACCACCGACTTCCATTCGGCCTCGTTGGTGACGTCGAGATGCAGGTAGCTGGCCGTACCGCCCGCCTTCTTGATGTCGGCAACGACGGCCTCGCCCTCCTTGTCCAAAAGGTCGGCCACGACCACGGCCTTGGCGCCCTCGCGGGCGAACAGCCGGGCGGTCGCCGCCCCCATGCCGCCGGCCGCGCCGGTCACCAAGGCCACCTTGTCCTTCATCCGCATGGTCCGTGCTCCTTCTTCACGCAAGCTTGAGGCCGATGATGCCGGCAACGATCAGGCCGATCGACGCGATCCGCATGGCCGATGCCGAATCGCCAAAGGCCAGGATGCCGACCACGAAGGCGCCGACCGCGCCGATGCCCGTCCATACCGCATAGGCGGTCCCCATCGGAATGACGCGCTGCGCCCACAGAAGCAGTGCACCGCTGGCCGTCATGGCGACGATCGCAAAAATGATCCACCACGGCCGGGCGCCCTGGTCAGTCCAGCCGAGTTTTAGCCCGACCGGCCAGCCGATCTCGCAAACCCCCGCCAAGACAAGATAGAGCCAAGCCATCTCTCCCCTCCTGACGACAACAGCCGTCATTGACGGAACCGTCGCGTCCTGTTCTGATTGAGACTTGCACGCATCTTGCAGGATAGCGAGAGCGACAGGGAATGACTCGAGGGGTTAAGGGAGCCAGTCATGAATGAAAAAGAAGTGCGCCGCCTGATCGGCGAAGTGAAGCATGGGAAACTTTCACGACGAGCCTTCGCACAACGGATGATGGCGGTCGGCCTGACCGCACCGATGGCGACCCAGCTGCTGGCCATCGCCGGCGTGGCTCACGCCCAGCCGAAATCACAGTACAAGCCCACCAAGCGCGGCGGCGGTGGCCTTCTCAAGGTCCTGTGGTGGCAGGGCCCGA
>DATGZZ010000260.1:0-4374 GCA_035296945.1 Reyranella sp. | reverse complement strand
AAGGCCGAGGTCGAGAACATGGTGTGCGAGCATTCGCAGATGTTCTCGCGCCAGATCATCGGCTTTAGCGACTTCACTGACGAGGAGCGCGAGCGCTTCCGACCGGTGCTCCAGTGCATGGTGCGCGTCCATCCGGTGACGGGCCGCAAGTCGCTCTATCTCTCGTCACATGCCGGCGGCATCGTCGGCTGGCCGATGCCCGAGGCGCGCGGTTACCTGCGCGACCTGATCGAGCACGCCACCCAGCGCGAGTTCGTCTACACCCACAAATGGCGAATCGGCGACTTGGTGATGTGGGACAACCGCCAGACCATGCACCGCGCCCGCCCCTTCCCGGCCAACGAGCCGCGCGACATGCGCCGCACGACGCTGGCCGGCGACGGGCCGACCGCCGTGCAGGCCGCCGCCTGACGCTTCAGCTCAGGGCTTGCCGACGCAGGTAGTGGTGACCTTCTCGGCACATTTCTTTGTGCTGGTGGACGACATGCATCCGCGGCCGCACGGGACCTCGTTGGCGCGACAGTGGCTCGTGCAATAGTCGCCCGGATGCCGTGGCGTCTGAGGGCTCTGCGACCCTGACGTCGACGTCTTCGGTTGTGTCTGCGCCAGCACCTGCCCGGTCGCGAGGACCGGCATGCTGAGCAGGACAAACAACGCCACCAGCACACGCATCAAAGACTGCTCCCGTTCCTCTCGGCCAACGCCCACAGCATAGCAGGGCCGCGTCAGGTTTTCAGCAAGGCCGCCATGATGCGCTCGCGGGTGAGCGGCATGTCGCAAATGCGCACACCAAGCGCATGATTCACGGCATTTCCGATGGCGGCGGCGGTCGGGCCGACCGTGCATTCGCCGACGCCCAGGGTGGGATTGCCGGCGCCGTCGACGAACTCGACCTGCATTTCGGGCACCTCGCTGAAACGCAGGATCGGGTAGCTCTCCCAGTCGCGCGAGGCGATGCCCCCGGCGTCGAGCTTCACCTGCTCCTTCAACGTCCAGCTCACGGCCTGGACGATGCCGCCCTCGAGCTGGTTGCGGGCGCCGTCGGGATTGACCACCAGACCGGCATCGGCGACGCACCAGACGCGATCGACCTTCACCGTCTCCTGCACGGTGACGGCGGCGACCACGGCAGCGTAGGCGGCGCGGTTCTTGTAACGAGCGACGGCCAGACCGAGGCCCCTGCCGGCGCCGGACGGGCCGCGCGAGGCCCAGCCGGCGCGCTCGGCCACCAGTTCGACGAGACGCCGCGCGCGCGGCTCGGAGAGGATCGACAGCCGGTAGGCGACCGGATCCTCACCGGCGCGCGCCGCGAGATCGTCAATCAGCGATTCGATGGCGAAGACATTGGGCAGCGCGCCCAGTCCGCGCAGCGCCGAGGTGCGCACCGGCGGATGCATCACGAGATGATGCAGGATGCGATGCGCCGGCACGTCATAGAGCGGCACTGCGTTGCGCGTGCCGCCGCCGCCGCGTTCTTCCGATGGATCGAACGGCGCGATCTCCGTTGGCGGATTGGGCAACGCCTCCGATGCCAGTAGATAGCCGCTGCCGCTGCCGGGCCGCTGGACGTGAGTCGGGCTCCAGATCTCCGTTGTCCAGTCGGCCGGACGGCCGCACTCGTCGAGATCGACATGCAGGGTCACCAGCATGGCAGGGCCGACCGGCTCGAAGCCGAACTCTTCCTCACGGCGCCATTGCAGTCGGATCCAGCGATTCGGAATGCGCATGGCGACCAGGGCCGCGTCGAGGGCCGCATCGTCGGCGCCGTTGTGGCCATAGCAGCCCGCGCCATGCAGGTGCTGCGCTGTGATCGCCTCGACCCGCAGGCCGAGCACCGGAGCGAGGTTCTTGCGCAACGGATGCATGCCCTGGCCGTGCGAGCGCACCGTCAGGTGACCGTCGCGGAACTCGGCCAGGGCGCACGACGGCGACATCGAGGCGTGGGCGATGTAAGGCCGCGAGACCGTGATCTGTGCCGGTCGTTTGGGTGGTGTCGCGGGCGCCGGCCACGTACCGATGCGCCGGTCGTCGCTCGGCTGGCCCTTCAGCCAAGCTGCTTCCTGCTGTGCCGGCTCGAGGCGGCGCGCATTATCCCATTTCGCGTGCGCCGGCGCGGCGGCGGCGGCCGCTTGCACGACGCTCTCGATCGGACTGACGAACGCCACGAAGTTGGCTTCGCGCACGATCTGCAATTCACCCTTGGCGGCACGGCGGATCGCGGCCTCGTCGAGCGACGCCAAGGTGGCGCCGCGATTGGGCTGGCGCAGCGTGCGCGCGTGCAGCACATCCTTGGGCAGGACGTCGTGGACGAAGGCGGCACCGCTCAGCTTCGCCGGCAGGTCGAGGCGCGGCACGCTGCTTCCCACCACGCGATAGGCCGAAGCGGGCTTCACCGGCGCGGTGCCGGTCGCCGCCTGGGTGAGATCGATCTCGCCGGCGACGGTCCAGTAGTTCTGCCCGGTCGCCGCACCATTCTGCATGAACTGGCCGTCAACGACGGTGAGATCGTCGCGGCTGCAATTGAGGCGCAGCGCGGCGCGTTCCAGCGCCTTGGCCCGCACCTCGGCGCAGACCAGGCGCACCGAGCTGCCCGACACTTCGACTGAGAGCGACGACGTCGTGTAGAGCTCGTCCGGACCGTTGGTGGTGTCGCCCGACAGCACGACGACGCGATCGAGCGGCAGGTCGAGCTCTTCGGCCGCGATTTGGCCGATGGCGGTGACGACGCCCTGCCCCATCTCGACCTTGCCGGTGGCGATCCGCACGGTGCGGTCGGGCTGGAAATGGATCCAGCGATCGAGCCGCGGATTGTCGACCAGGCTGGCCGGCAGCGGGCGCGCGTTCATGCCGGGCCTCCATTGCTCATCGCCTGAGCGGCGCGCTCGACCGCGCGCAGGATGCGCTGATGCGCGCCGCAGCGGCAGAGATGCCGGTCGAGCGCGGCGACGATGTCGCCGCGGCTGGGCGTGGGATTGCGGTCGAGCAGCGCCTTGGCCGACATGACGATGCCGCTCAGGCAATAGCCGCACTGGCCGGCCTGCTCGTCGAGGAAAGCCCGCTGCAGGGGATGCGGCTTGGCGGGCGTACCCAGCCCTTCGATGGTGGTGACTTTGCGGTCCGCTACCGTGCCGACCTCGCGGGTGCAGGCATAGGCGGGCTGGCCGTCGACCAGCACCATGCAGCTGCCGCACTGCTCCAGGCCGCAGCCGTAGCGCGTGCCCATCAGGCCGAGGTGGTTGCGCAGAACGTCGAGCAGCGTCGCTGTCTCCGACGCTTCGACGCGCTTGGCCTCACCATTGACCGTGAACGCAATGGCCATCCTGTCCTCCCTCTTGCCGGACCTTATAGAAGGTCGGCGACGGCCTTGCGATAGCGGGTGATCGCGTCGAGGTGCTCGGCGTAGCTCTTGCCGGCGATGCGCTTGTGATGGCCGCTCACGTAGGTGGTGTGGACCGTGGCGTGGGTGACGCCGGCCTTCTTCCAGAAGCCGATCTCGCGCCGCCAGTCGTCTTCCTTGCCGATGCCGGGCGACACCCAGACCTCCAGGCCGACCGAGGCGGGATCGCGGCCGGCGGCGCGGATGAGGCCGCGCAGCTTGTCGAAGGCTTTCAGCGCCTCGTCGCCCGCCGGATAGGCCAGCGGCATGAAACCGTCGCCGTACTTGGCGGTGCGCCGGAAGGTCGCCTCGGCATGGCCGCCGAACCAGATCGGCACGCGGCCGGACTTCGGCCGCGGGTTGATGCCGCCGTCGTCGAGCTGGTGGAACTCGCCCTTGAACTTGACGGTCGGCTCTGCCCACAGCGCCTGCATGAAGCGGACCTGCTCCTCGGAGCGCTTGCCGCGGGTGCGGAAATCCATGCCGAGGCCCTGGAACTCGATCTCGTTCCAGCCGACGCCGATGCCGAGGCGGAACTCGCGGCCCTCGCACAACGCGTCGAGACACGCCGCCTGCTTGGCGACCAGGGCAGCCTGGCGCTGCGCCAGGATGACGACGCCAGACGCAAAGCCCACCTTCTTCGTCACGCCCGCCAGGAAGGCGAACAGCACGAAGGGATCGTGATAGGCGGTGGCCGTGGTGCCGACGCGTTTGCCGCCGTAGTCGACGTCGGGATTGCCGCCCAGCACATGGTCGGGGCCGAGCAGGTAGGCATAGCCCAAACCCTCGGCGGCCTGCGCATAGTCGCGCAGGACGGTCGGGCCGGTGCCGATGTCACCGACCGGTAGTGAAGCACCGAGTTGCATGGGTCACTCCAAAAGCTTCACCTCCCCCGTCATACGGGGGAGGCAGGGAGGGGGAAAGCATCAGAGGAGATGGGTGGAAGGCGTCATGATCTGAAACAAGCCAGCAGCACGACTTTGGCCTTCCCCCTCCCG
>DATGZZ010000259.1:0-2251 GCA_035296945.1 Reyranella sp. | reverse complement strand
GGAGGATGTCGACATCTTCGCATTCATAGGCCGCTCCGATCGACAGGGCAGCAGGAAATCCCATACAGCTTGGAAGCTGGCAAGCAGCCGCGTGAAGGCCGTCCCCAGCTACACCGTGCGCTTCCCCCTAGCGGGGGAGAGGAGCATGACGAGACGCTTGGCAGTTCCGACGATGCCCTCCGGCATCGCCACCATCGCCGCGATCAGCAGCACGGCGTAGAGCAGGCCCGACAGGCCCTTGCCCAGCCCCGCCACAAGGTCGGGGAAGAACTGCAGGAACAGCCCGCCGACGATTGCGCCGGCTGCCGAATGCATGCCGCCGATCACCAGGCCGAACAGCATCTGAACCGACAGCGCGAAGTTGTAGCCTGTCGGCCCGACATAGCCGTACTGGTAGGACGAGAGACATCCCGCCAGCGCGAGATAGGCGCCGGCGATGCCCGAGATCGTGGCGCGCACCTGCACGACGCGGATGCCTTGCGCGGCGGCGGCGAGGTCGTCGTCGCGTGCCGCCATCAGCGCCCGGCCGGAGCGGCTCGCGATCATGTTCCCGGCAAGCCATACGCCGGCCGCCAGCAGGACGAGCGCCATGAAGAAGTTCCAGCGGTCGGCACTGATGCCGCCGGGCGGTGCCGGGAAGTCGAGATAGAGGCCTTGGACGCCGCCGGTCCACTGTTCGATCAGGCGCCAGCGCAGGAACTGCGGGAAGGCGATGGCAAAGGCGTAGGTGACCAGCGCCTGCGTCCACAGACTATGCCCGCCGGCGATGCGGCCGAGGCCCCAGCCGGCGGCGTAGCCCATCAGCAGCGCGGCGGGCAGGCCCCAATAGACCGACAGCGGTGTGTGCGTGCCGATCATGGCGGCGCTGTAGCCGCCGACGCCGAACAGGGCGGCCTGGGCGAAGGAGAACTGGCCGCTGACGCCGCACAGCAGCACCAGGCCCAGGAGCGCGATCGCCCAGATCACGGCCTGGGTGAAGCGGAAGACGATGAAATCCGGGAAGCAGAATGAGAGGGCGGCCGCCGCCACGAAGCCCATGGTCCACACGGTCCGCATGGGACTACCATAGAAGACAAACGACAGCTTAGGGAGTGGAACGATGAAGCTCAGGCAATGCGTCTTCGTCTGCAAGGATCTCGAAAGCTCGCGTGAGGAACTGTGCGACATCCTGGGAATCGAGGTCGCCTATCGCGATCCCGGCGTCGCCAAGTGGGGCCTGGTCAACGTCGTCTGCCCGATCGGCCACGACTTCCTCGAGATCGTCACGCCCGAGCAGCCCGGCACCTCGGCCGGCCGCTACATCGAGCGGCGCAAGGGCGACGGCGGCTACATGGTGATCATCCAGGTGCCCGACGCCAAGGCCGAGCGGGCGCGCGTCACCGGGCTCGGCGTGCGCGCCGTCGCCCAGAAGGACTTGGCCGAATACAACTACACCCACTTCCATCCGTCCGACACGTCGGGCGTGCTGCTGTCGCTCGACACGACCTTCGCACCGCCGGGCGTCGAGCCTGCGCTGTGGTGGCCGCCGGCCGAGAAGGACTGGCTGAAGCATGCGCGCTCGGACGTGACCAACGGGCTGGCCGGCGTCGAGATCCAGGCCGAGGATCCGGACAAGGCCGCGGCACACTGGTCGAAGCTGCTCAACCGTCCGGCGAAGGACGACATCATCCGCCTCGACGATGACGGCGAGATCCGCTTCACGCCGATCGTCGACGGGCGCGGGCCGGGCGTGTCGGCCTACGACGTCAAGGTGGTCGACCGCCGCCGCGTGCTCGCCGCCGCCAAGAAGCGCGGCAGGGATCGCGGACCGGCTCAGGTAGAGGTCTGCGGCTGCCGCATCAACCTAGTCTAGCAGTCTGCTGAAGAACCGTCTTGGATTGAAGGTTCCGCCTTAATTGGGGCTTGTCGTCGGCTGCCGAGGGCTTTGACGTAGCCTGAAGGTGTTTCCGGTACGGAGTCCGAGCTCAGGCAGCGATGAGCTTGGGAATGCGGACGAGATTGTAGGCGATGAGATTGAGCATGAAGTCGCCGGCGACGGCGGCGATGCCACGGTGCTGGGTCTTGCGCATGGTGCCGTGCTGCTTGCCCCAGCCGAAGATGCACTCGACCATGGCGCGGCACGACTGGGAGATGCGGTAGCCGACGTGGCGGGTGGTGCGCTTGTCGATGGCGCTGGTGCGCCGCCGGCCGGTCCTTGGTCAGGGCGTCGTTCTGGGCGACGTACGGCGTGACGTGCATTCGCCGCAGAGCG
>DATGZZ010000258.1:0-8569 GCA_035296945.1 Reyranella sp. | reverse complement strand
GGTGGCGATGTCGTCGCGCACGCCGCCGAGAAACTTGTTGAGGCCCATCTCGAACACCTGGTCGATGCGGGCGTAGCGCAGGCGGGCGTGCAGCTCGCCCGCCAACCGGTCGGCCTCGCCGCGCGAGCCGTAGGCCTCGGCCAGCTCGCGCATGCTGAGATCGACCATCCACAGGCAGTGATGCACCGAGCGCGGCACGTCGCGGCGCAGCATCATCAGCTCGGCGACCTTCATGGGATCGAGCGCGCTGCGATAGATGCGCCGGTAGGTGCGCACCGCGCCGATGCAGGCCAGCACCTCCGACCAGGCGAAGTAGTCGAGCTCCTGCGCATGCGGGTTGCCGTCCGGCCGCAACGCATGGAACTTGATGTCGAGAATGCGCGCAGTGTTGTCGGCGCGTTCGAGGAAGGCGCCGAGCTGCAGGAAGTTGTAGGCCTCGTCGCGCAGCAGCGTCACTTGCGCGGCGCCAAAGATCATGACCGCCTGCTTCTTCACCGATTCGATCAGGGCGTTGCGGTCGAGCAGGGCGCGGTTGCCGCGCAGGCGCTCGCTGAGCTCGAGCCACAGGCCGTTCAGGCTCTCCCAGACGTCGACCGTGATGTTGTTGCGCTCCTCGCGGGCGTTGCGCCGGGCCGCGCCGATCGAGCTCACCAGCGAGGAGGGGTTGTTCTCGTCGATCACCAGGAAGTCGATGAGGCTGGCCAGTCGGCCGCTCGACTGCTGCTGGGTCTGGCGGAACTCGTCCTCCATGCCGAAGATCGCGGCCACGCCGGCCGCCTCCTCGCCGCGCGACTGCAGGGCCATGCGCTGCGTCGCCTCGATCAGCCGCGCCGTCGACTTGGCGCGCTGCAGGTAGCGGCCCATCCAGTAGAGATTCTTGGCGGTGCTGCTCAGCATGGTCGGCTAGTCGCCTGACGCCGCGCCCGGCGCCAGGACCCAGGTGTCCTTGGTGCCGCCGCCCTGGCTGGAATTGACGACCAGCGAGCCCTCCTTCAGCGCCACGCGCGTCAGCCCGCCAGGAATGATGGTGGTCTTGCGGCCCGACAGCACGAAGGGTCGCAGATCGACATGGCGCGGCGCCACGCCTTGGCCGACGAAAGTCGGGCAGGTCGAGAGCGCCAGCGTCGGCTGGGCGATGTAGTTGTCGGGCCGCGCCTTCAGGAGCGTGGTGAATTCCTCGATCTCGGCCTTGCTCGAGGTCGGGCCGACCAGCATGCCCTTGCCGCCCGAGCCGTGGATCTCCTTGACGACCAGCTCGGGCAGGCGTTCCAGCACGTACTTGAAGTCGTCGGCGCGATCGCAGCGCCAGGTCGGCACGTTGTTCAGGATCGGCTCCTCGCCGAGATAGAAGCGCACCATCTCGGGAACATAGGTATAGGTCGACTTGTCGTCGGCAACGCCGTTGCCCAGCGCATTGACGATGTTGACGCGACCGGCGCGCAATGCGCCTAAAAGGCCGGCGACGCCGAGGAAAGAATCCGGCCGCATCGCCAGCGGATCGAGGAAGGCGTCGTCGACGCGCCGGTAGATCACGTCGACGCGCTGCGGCCCGCGCGGCGTGCGCATGTAGACGCGGCCTTCGTCGACGAACAGGTCGGAGCCCTTGACCAGCTCGATGCCCATCTCGTCGGCCAGGAAGGCGTGCTCGAAGTAGGCGCTGTTGTGGTGGCCCGGCGTCAGCAGCACGACGTTGGGCGCGGCATCGTCGCTGAACGACACCGAGCGCAGGGTTGCCAAAAGCTCCTCGGTGTAGTCGGCGACCGGCAGCACGCGCATGGCCGAGAACAGCTCGGGCGCCAGCCGCATCATCACTTCGCGATTCTCCAGCACGTAGGACACGCCGGACGGCGTGCGCACATTGTCCTCGAGAACGTAAAAGTCCTTCTCGCCGACGCGCACCAGGTCGATGCCGGCGATATGGGCGTGCACGCCGCCCGGCAGGTCGAGGCCCTGCGCCATGGCGACGAACTCGGCGTTCATCAGCACCTGCTGCTCGGGGATCACGCCGGCGCGACAGATCTCGCGCTCGCCGTAGGCGTCGGCCAGGAAGGCGTTGAGCGTGCGCACGCGCTGGACCAGCCCCTTGTGCAGATACTCCCATTCGTCCCAGGCGATGACGCGCGGGATGATGTCGAAGGGAATCGTGGTCTCCGCGCCGTCGACCGCGCCATAGGCGCCAAAGGTGATGCCGTGGCGGCGATAGAAGACGTCGACCTCGTGCCGTGTCGCCGCGACTTTCTCCGGCGAGGTCTGCGCCAGCCAGTTGGCGACGGCGCGATAGGGCGCACGGACGGAGTCCGCCGCTCCCGAGTTCATCTCGTCAAATGCCTTGGCCGCCATCCGGCATTTCACCCCCTGTCGAATTACAATATAAGCAATCGACGGGCCAACAAAGCACAGGCTCTCCTCCCCAGCGCAGCTGGGGAGGTGTCGGCGTCTTACGCCGACGGAGGGGTCATGAGCATCACCACTGCTGCTCATGACCCCTCCGTCCGCTTCGCGGACACCTCCCCACGCGTGGGCGTAGGGAGGAAGAAAAAGGAGGAAACACATGAAGCAGGTCCTGATCGACCGCTACGGACCGCCCTGGGAGGTCGCGCGCTGCGCCGACGTGGCCGATGTCGGCGAGCCCGCGGCCGACGAAGTCGTGTTCGACGTGCTGGCCTTTCCCATCAACCCAGCGGACATGTGGTTCTGCCGCGGCAGCTACCGGCTGAAGCCACCGCTGCCGGCGACGCCCGGCGCCGAATGCGTCGGCCGCGTCACCGCCGTCGGCTCGGCGGTGAAGCACGTCAGGAATGGTGACCTGGTCATCAACCTGCAGCGCGAGAACTGGGCCGAGCGCCGCAAGGTCAAGGGCGACGACGCGATCCCGCTGCCGGCCGGCATCGACCTCAGGCAGGCGGCGATGGTGCGCATCAACCCGCCGACGGCGCAGCTCATGTTGTCGGACTTCGTCGACCTCAAGCCGGGCGACTGGGTGATCCAGAACGTCGCCAACTCTGCCGTCGGACGGCTGCTGATCGTGCTGGCCAAGCAGCGTGGCCTGCGCACGGTCAATGTCGTGCGCCGCGCTGAGCTTGGCGGCGAGCTGAAGGCGCTCGGCGCCGACGTCGTGGTGGTCGACAGCAGCGACCTGGCGCGCCAGGTGAGCGAAGCGACCGCCGACGCCCGGATCATGCTGGGCGTCGAGGCAATCGGCGGCGCGGCCACCGGCCGGCTGGCGGATTGCATCGCGACGGATGGCACGCTGGTCCACTACGGCTCGATGAGCGGCGAGGACCCGAAAGTCACGCGCAACAACTTCATCTATCGCGGCGTGCGGCTCACCGGCTTCATGCTGGGGCGCTTCCTCAGCCGTCGCAGTGCCGAAGAGATCCGCGCCATCTACGCCGACCTCGGCGGGCAGGTCATGGCCGGCAAGCTTTCGGCGCCGGTGGACACGGTCTATCCGATAGAGAACATCAAGGACGCACTGGCGCACGCCGACAAGGGCGGGCGCAACGGCAAGATCCTGGTCAGCCCGAACCGGGCGATCTGAACACGGAGGACAAGCGATGAGCTCGGAAGTCTCGGCAGTCGAGAAGGTGCTGCAAGTCTATTTCGACGGTCTCTACGAAGGCGACACCAAGAAACTCGGCGAGGTGTTTCATCACGCCTCGCATCTCTATGCCGCGGCGGGTGACGGCAAGGCCAGCGACTGGCCGCGTGGCGAGTGGTTCAAGATGGTGGAAGGTCGGCCGTCCGGCAAGGCCAAGGGCAGCGCGCGGGCCGATCGCATCGTGTCGATCGACTTCTCCGGCCCGACCACGGCGATCGCCAAGGTCGAATGCCAGCTGCCGCCGCGCTACTTCACCGATTACCTGACGCTGCTGAAAGTGGACGGTCGCTGGCAGATCATCTCCAAGACCTTCCACACGGTCACGAAGGAATAACGTCTTACGTCCTCCCCCGTCATACGGGGGAGGATAGAGGAGGGGGCAGGCCGCAGGTCGGGTGTCGCTGATTTCAGATCGGGATGATCTCTTTCACGGCGAGATCATCTTTGGGGCTTTCCCCCTCCTGTATCCTCCCCCGTATGATGGGGGAGGAGCGAAGATACCTAGTTCTTCGCGTCGGCCGCGACCTGGACCTTGATCATCTTGTCGGGCGGCGGCGGCACCGAGCCCGACTGGCCCTGGCCGCGCTTGATCTTGTCGACGAACTCCATGCCCGACGTGACCTTGCCCCACACGGTGTACTGGCCGTCGAGGAAGTTCGAATCCTTGAACACGATGAAGAACTGGCTGCGCGCGCTGTTGGGGTCGCTGGTGCGTGCCATCGACACCGAGCCGCGCACATGCGGCTCCTTGGAAAATTCGGACTTCAGCATCTCGCCCATGCCGCCCGAGCCGGTTCCGGTCGGATCGCCGGTCTGGGCCATGAAGCCCTCGATCACGCGATGGAACACGACGCCGTCGTACTTGCCCTCGCGCGCCAGCTTCTTGATCTGCGCCACATGCTGGGGCGCGAGATCGGGGCGCATTTCGATGACCACGCGGCCATCCTTGAGATCAATGTAGAGCGTGTTTTCCTTGTCCATGGCCACGGTCGCTCCTGCGAACATTAAAGAGATGGCGACGAATAACGGCGTCAGTGCCAGACGCATCATGGGACCCTCACTCTCACCACGCCGATAGGGTCGGCGCGCGACCATACTTACAGGTCCTGGAAAGACAAGCGTCAACTCCGCCGCCAATCGGGCGGTGAGGGGGTGTGCATCGTTTCCCGTGGAGTTCCCGCGAACCCCGCGTCTAGAGTGCGGAAATAGTGGAAAGTCATTGATAAATCGGATTGTCGGATGACCGCCATGGACGGCGGAGAGCGGCTCGATGAGAGCCCGGCCGCCCTGAATTCCGTGCTCGAACGGCCGCACGCCGATGGCCGCGCGCGTCCGCTCGAGGAGATCTTCCCCTTGCGCGGCGATGCCGGTCGCGCACACCTGATGCAGGAGACTTGGCGCGCCTTCGCCGACGGGATGTCGGGCAGCGTGGCGAAGGCCTTCGGCGACGGCCGCTCGCCGCCGGAGATCGCCTATGCCGTCGGCGAGGTCGTCCACAATTTCTTCCGCACGCGCGGCGTGACGCTCACCAGCTATGAGCTGCGTCGCCTGGTCGCCGAGCTGCTCGTCCAGCGGCAGCGCGGACGCCGCTCGCCCGCGAGCGGTCCGCTCGTGCAGTTTGCCAGCGAGCCTTCGAGCAGGCCGGCGCCGTGGACGGACGCCGCCGCCGCCACGCCGCCGCCGGCGGTTGCCGATGCAGTCTTCGCGGGTCCGCCGTCGCCTCTGGTATCCATCGCACCGCGCGACGTCGACGGGGTGGTCGCCAAGGTTCGCGCCAAGCTCATGAGCGATCCGTTCGGCCTGCCACGCAAGGTCGTGATCGACGCCATTGCATCGGTGCTGGAGGGCTCGCGGCCCGAAGAGCGCGATCAAGTCGCCCGCCTGGCCTTGAGCGAGCTCTGCGGCCTGGGGCCGATCGATCGCCTATGGGCCGACCGTTCGATCCGCGCGGTGCTCGTGAACGGGCCGGCCGCCGTCTATATCGAGCGCGCGGGCGTCATCGAACCGTCGCCGGAAAGATTTCGCGATGGCGCTCATCTCGAGGAAATCGTTGGCCGCCTGGTGAGGCGGGCGGCCTTGCCGGCAGCCGCCATCAGCCTCAGCGACGGCAGCGAAGGCGTGGTCGTGTTTCCGCCGGCGGCGCCGGCAGGTCCTGTCCTGACGCTGCGGCGCGGCGAGCCGGGCGAGGCCACTCTCCAACGGCTGGTCGCGGCCCGGCGGCTCGACCGGCGAATGGCCGACCTGTTGCGCATCGCCACGCGCAGCCGTCTCAACGTGCTGGTGGTCGGACCCGAACGGGCGGGCAAGACCGCGTTGTTGGCGGCGCTGGCGCGCGATCTGGGCGATGCCCGGGTCGTCACGCTGGCACGGAATCGTGCGTTCCAGTGGGCATCGACCTCGAAGGTCGAGCTGACCGCCTCGCCGCAGGCGCCCTTGGCGGTGCTGCTGGCGGTCGGCGTTCGCCTGCGGCCCGATCTGCTGGTCGTCGATTCGCTGCAGCCGTCCGACGCGGCAGCGCTTGGCGACCTGCTGTCAGCGGGAGCGCGCGGCGTCGTCGTTGCCGGCGAGCCGCAGGCGATGGCGGGCGTCCCGCGTCAATCTGTCGACGTCGTGGTCAGCGTCGGTCGGCTGCACGGCTCGTTCGTCGTGACCTCCATCGAGGATGCGACCGGCGCCCAGCTCTTCGCCTATCAAAACGGCGGCGGGTTCTTGCGTCGGACGGCGACGGTGTCATTCGCCCGGACCGTGCACGAGGCAGGCCATGGCGAGGCGCTGTCCAGCGTGCTGCGCTAGCAGCGCAGCATCCTCCAGTGCGACCGGCCGCCACATACCGATTGGGCCTGAAAACCCGTTACGTCACAGGCCTATATCTGGTACTAACCGCTTTGAAATGCGGGGGATTTTGCGGGTCGGAACCCTCCAGAGAGAGCGGCCTGCTGAAGGGACGATTGCATGAGCGGCAAGCGCGTTTTGGGCATGTTCGGGATGGCGGTGATCGCCGCGCTTGGCTTCGCGGGCAGTGCCTTGGCGCAGCCGATCGTCGGCGTGCCGCACGATTGGCAGATGAACTTCCCGCCGCCCTACACGCCGGTGATGGAGAAGGTCGAATCGCTGAACGACCTCCTGCTGGTCATCATCACGCTGATCTGCGTGTTCGTGCTGGGCCTGCTGCTCTACGCGATGTGGCGCTTCCATGCCTCGCGCAGCCCGACGGCGACGACGACGACGCACAACACCGTGCTCGAGATCGCCTGGACGGTCGTGCCGATCCTCATCCTGGTGATCATCGCCATCCCGTCGTTCCGGCTGCTCTACTACAGCGACAAGGCCGTCGATGCCGCCTTCACCATCAAGGTGACGGGCAACCAGTGGTACTGGACCTACAATTATCCCGACCAGGGCGACTTCACGGTCGAGAGCCGCATGCTGCCCGAGGCCGATCGCATCAAGCAGAAGCCCAACGTGCCGCGCCTGCTGGCGGTAGACGAGGAGATGGTGATCCCCAAGGGCACCCCGGTCCGCATCATCGGCACCGCCGTCGGCAACTCCATGCACGGCTGGACCGTGCCGGGCTTCGGCATCAAGAAGACGGTGATCCCCGGCCGCCTCAACGAGGGCTGGATCAGCGTCAAGGACGAGGGCTTCTACTTCGGCCAGTGCTCGCAGATCTGTGGCGACAATCACACCTACATGCCGATCGCGGTGCGCGTGGTCTCCAAGGACGTCTTCGACAAATGGGTGGAGCAGAAGAAGAAGGCCGCCGGCCTGTTGCCGGCAACCGACGTCGCTTCCGTCACCGCTCCCGCCAACCGCTAAGCGCTTCGCCGCAGGAGAGATAAAATGGCCACCGCGCACGGCGCCGCTCACGATCATCACGATGCCCACGGGCACGACGACCACCACACGCCGACAGGCTGGCGTCGCTACGTCTACAGCACCAACCACAAGGACATCGGCACGATGTACCTTGTGTTCTCGATCTTCGCCGCCCTGATCGGCGCCACCTTCTCGGTGGTCATGCGCCTCGAACTGCTGCAGCCCGGTGTGCAGTACTTCAACAGTCCCGACGGCACGCCCAACGGCCATCTGTGGAACACGGTGGTGACGGCGCACGGCCTGATCATGGTGTTCTTCGTTGTCATGCCGGCGCTGATCGGCGGGTTCGGCAACTGGTTCGTGCCGCTGATGATCGGCGCGCCCGACATGGCCTTCCCGCGCATGAACAACATCAGCTTCTGGCTGCTGCCGCCGGCCTTCATCCTGCTGCTGGCCTCGGCGGTGATCGGCGGCGGCGTGGGCACCGGCTGGACGATCTACCCGCCGCTGACGATAAGTCAGGGCGCGGGCATGGATCTCGCGATCTTCTCGCTGCATATCGCGGGCGCATCGTCGATCCTGGGCGCCATCAACTTCATCACCACGATCTTCAACATGCGCGCGCCCGGCATGACGCTACACAAGATGCCGCTGTTCGCATGGTCGATCCTGGTCACCGCATTCCTCCTGCTGCTGGCGGTGCCGGTGCTGGCGGGTGCGATCACCATGCTGCTCTCCGACCGCAATTTCGGCACCCACTTCTTCGATCCGGCGGGCGGCGGCGACCCGGTGCTGTTCCAGCACCTGTTCTGGTTCTTCGGCCATCCCGAAGTCTACATCATGATCCTGCCGGCCTTCGGCATCGTCAGCCACATCGTCTCCACCTTCTCGAAGAAGCCGGTGTTCGGCTATCTCGGCATGGCCTATGCGATGGTGGCGATCGGCGTCGTCGGCTTCGTGGTGTGGGCGCATCACATGTTCACAGTCGGCATGGACGTCGACACCCGCGCCTACTTCGTCGCCGCCACCATGGTGATCGCGGTGCCGACCGGCGTGAAGATCTTCTCGTGGATCGCCACCATGTGGGGCGGCTCGATCAGGCTCGAAGTGCCGATGCTGTGGGCGATCGGCTTCATCTTCCTGTTCACGGTC
>DATGZZ010000257.1:0-2116 GCA_035296945.1 Reyranella sp. | reverse complement strand
TGACATGGCCGGTGCCGCCCGCCGTGCCGATGGTGCCGATCAGCGCCTCGACATGGTCGGCCTTGCGGCGGCCGCGCACGATGGAAGCGGCGGCCCGCAGGTCTTCTATGCGGCTGTTGGTGCACGAGCCGATGAAGGCCTTGTCGATGCGAATGTCGGTCGTCTTCATGCCGGGCGCGAGGCCCATGTAGCCCAGGCTGCGTTCCATGGCGGCCCGTCGACTGTCGTCGGCCTCCGCTGCCGGATCGGGCACCGCGCCGCCGATGGCGACGACGTCCTGCGGGCTGGTGCCCCAGGTGACCTGCGGCGCAATGCCGGCCGCGTCCAGCGCCACCTCGCAGTCGTAAGCGGTACCCGGGTCCGATGGCAGCGTCCGCCAGCCGGCGACGGCCTGTTCCCAGGCGTCGGACGGCGGCGCCTGCGGCCGGCCTTTGAGATAGTCGAAGGTCACGTCGTCCGGCGCGATCAGCCCGGCGCGCGCCCCCGCCTCGATCGACATGTTCGACACCGTCATGCGGCCTTCCATGGTGAGGCTGCGGATGGCCGAACCGGCATACTCGATGACATGGCCGGTGCCGCCCGCCGTGCCGATGGTGCCGATCAGCGCCAGGATCAGGTCCTTGGCCCCCACACCGAACGAGAGGGCGCCATCGACGGTGACACGCATGTTGCGGGAGCGCCGCGCGATCAGGGTCTGCGTTGCCAGCACGTGCTCCACTTCCGAGGTGCCGATGCCGAAAGCCAGTGCGCCAAAGGCGCCGTGCGTCGCGGTGTGGCTGTCGCCGCACACTACCGTCATGCCGGGTTGGGTATAGCCCTGCTCCGGGCCGATGACATGCACGATGCCCTGGCGGACATCGGTCATCGAGAAGTAGGGGACGCCGAACTCGCGCACGTTGCGCTCCAAGGTCTCGACCTGATGGCGCGACAGCGGATCGGCGATGCCGGCGCTGCGATCCGTCGTCGGCACATTGTGGTCGGCGACGGCGATGGTGGCGAGCGGCCGGCGCACCTTTCGGCCCGCGGCGCGCAGCCCGTCGAAGGCTTGCGGGCTCGTCACTTCGAGGAGGAGATGGCAGTCGATGTAGAGCAGCACCGTGCCGTCCTCCTGCTCCTCGACGACGTGGCTGTCCCAGATCTTGTCGTACAGCGTGCGCGGCCCGGTCATGGCTTTCCCTCCGACTTGGGTAGCAGGGAGCGAGACGTAGCCGGAGCGTTAGACTGGTAACAGGAGGGCATTTATCCTGGTATAACTACTGCCATGGTAGCCCTGCCTCCGAAGAAGCGGCGCGAACTGGGCGATTTCCTGCGCGCCCATCGCGCCCGCCTGTCGCCGGCAAGCCTCGGCCTGCCCACCCTTGGCCGCCGCCGCACGCCGGGCCTCAGGCGCGAAGAGGTGGCGCAGGCCTGCGGCATGAGCCCGACCTGGTACACGTGGCTGGAACAGGGCCGCGACATCGCCGCTTCTCCGCCTGCGCTGTCGGCGCTGGCGCGCGCCCTGCAGCTCACGCCGGCCGAGCGCGCCTATCTCTTCGAGCTTGCCGACCGGCGTGATCCCAATCTGTCGGGCCGACCCGGTGAAGAGGGCATGGACGTGCCGCCAGCGCTCGCGCGCGCCATCTCGGCGATCGACGGACCGGCCTATCTGCTCGACTCGCTATGGAACGCGCGGGCCTGGAACCGGCCGGCGGCAGGCCTGTTCGTCGGCTGGCTCGACGGCGCCCTCGACGGCACTGGCGATCGCAACCTGCTACGCTACGTCTTCCTCAGCCCGGTTGCGCGCAAGATCATCCCCGACTGGCAGGCGCGGGCACGCCGCGTGCTGGCCGAGTTCCGCGCCGATTCCAGTCGCCATCTCGAGGACGCCGCGTTGCAGACGCTGGTCGAGGATCTGCGCGCCAGAAGCGCGCTCTTCGCCCAGTGCTGGAGCGAGCATGCCGTGGTCGACCGCACCGGCGGCGAACGCATCTTCGATCATCCGCGCCAGGGCCGCCTCAGCTACCAGCAGATCGCTTTTGCACTGGCCACCCGGCCCGACTTCAAGCTGGTGATGCTGGCGCCTGAAGCCCCGCCCAAGCGTCAGACGAAGCGCCGGGGCTCATAAGCGGCTATCATC
>DATGZZ010000256.1:0-4992 GCA_035296945.1 Reyranella sp. | reverse complement strand
TTTTACGTAGAATACCTACGTTAGGTAATTGGTCGCCGAAACGAAATCCATGAAGCGATACACCTTTTCCGACATGAACCGGGTTTCCGGTGAAATCCTCGAGGCAGCGCTGTTCGAGCCCGTGGCTTTGACGAAGCGCGGCAGGGAAAAGCTCGTCATCATTCCTGCCGCTCAATACCGCAAACTTGTCGCCCGTCCCCACGCCGTCGCCTACACGCTGCAGAATGCACCCGACGACGTTCATGGCGAGCTGATGAGCGGACTGGACGCGATCCTCGCCGAACGACGTCACCGAGCTTAAGCGCGTCCATCGTCGTCGTACAACCGCGTAAGCATAGACGCCGCCTACGACTTCGAGACGACGGCGCCGATGGGCACCTTCAGCCCTGCCTTCGTTCGCAAGATTGCCTCGGCGATCAAGCAGGCAGCGGCACGTCGCCGCCTGCGCGGCATGGCGCGGAAATAGCGAGCTACAGAAGCTTCATCTGCCGCGCGTCGCGCTTGCCGTCGACCAGGGCGGTGCGTGCCTCCTCGGGCACCCGGAAGCGCAGCGTGTCGAGGCGGTAACGGATCCTGTTCAGGCCAAGGCGCTTCACGGCCGCGCCGAAGCGGGCGCTCAGAAGCTCGGCGATCGGGCCCTCGCCCTTCATGCGCACGCCGAAGCCAGACTGGTAGAGCGCGCCGCCGCGGATCTGGCGGATCAACGACAGCACCCGCTCGGCGCGGTCAGGCCGATGTTGGCGCAGCCATTCCTCGAACAGCTCCTTGATCTCGAGCGGCAGGCGCAGAACGACGAAGCCTGCGCGGGTGGCGCCGGCTGCGGCGGCCGCTTCGAGGATCGCCTCCATCTCGTGGTCGTTCAGCCCGGGGATCATGGGCGCGGTCATCACGCCCACCGGCACGCCGGCGTCGGCCAGCGCGCGGATCGCATCGAGCCTCCGATGCGGCGCCGACGCGCGCGGTTCCATGGTGCGCGCCAAGTCCTTGTCGAGCGTGGTCACCGACAGGAACACTTCGGCCAGGTTGCGCTTGGCCATGTCGGCTAGAATGTCGATGTCGCGCGTCACCATGTGGTTCTTGGTGACGATGCCCACCGGATTGTTGAAGTCGCTCAGCACGCGCAGGATCTGGCGCGTGATCTTGAGCTCGCGCTCGACCGGCTGGTAGGGATCGGTGTTGGTGCCCATGGCCACGACGTCGGGCCGGTACTTGGGCGCGGCGAGCTCGGCCACCAGGAGCTTGGCGGCGTCGGGCTTGAACAGGATCCTGGTCTCGAAGTCGAGGCCGGGCGACAGGCCGAGATAGGCGTGCGTCGGACGCGCAAAGCAATAGATGCAGCCGTGCTCGCAGCCGCGATAGGGATTGATCGAGCGGTCGAACGGCACGTCGGGCGAGGTGTTGCGCGCCAGGATGGTGCGCGTGGCATCGCGCGTCAGCGTCGTGCGCAGGGGCGGAAGCTCGTCGTCATCCGACGGCTCGGCCGACGCCTCGGCTTCCCAGCCGTCGGTCGTGCGGATGCGCTTCTCGCTGTCGAAGCGGCTCGACTCGTTGGACAGCGCGCCGCGGCCGTGATGCACCGGCTCGGCGATCGCATCGTCAGGGTAGTCGGGAGGATTTTTCGGCCGCATGGTGGACCGACTCTGGGAACAAACAGGGAACGAGTCAAGCCATCCATTCGGCTCGAACCGACTGAATCGTGTCGCGGCGAAAACATTCATCGATGCACTGATCGATGTGCGCCGTCATCGCCGGCTCAAGACCGGCGTCACTCCATTGTGTGGGATCCGACGGATCGCGCGGCCCACGTGTCTGCACACGCCATCGAGCCATGAAAAGCGTGGTCCTGAGCCACGTCAGCCGGCGCATCGGCTGCAGCCACGGTTCGAGGTTGGCGGCCTGCCGATCTCCAACCTTCTCAACGTATAGCGTGTAGAAACGCTGAACCTCGTCGCGTGACAGCACTTTGCCGACATCGGGATGCCACAGCGTCGAGGTTGCAAGCGTTGCATGCGCGAGGTCGATTGCGGGCGAGCCGACATGGACTTTCTCGAGGTCGACGAACCAGGCGATGCCGTCGCGACCCACGATGAAGTTGCCCGGATGCGTGTCGGCCAGCGCCACGGTGAGCGGCTGCACGCGTTGCGCGATGGCCGGCGCCATGCCGCGCATCAGGCGCAGCTCATCGGCGATCTCGGCGCGTGCGCCCTGCTCGGGCACGGCCTTGTCGAGGTAGCGCATGGCGTTCTGCTCGACCGCAGCCAGCGTCTCGAGGAAGGGATCTTGCTGGCGCGGGATCGACGAGCCTGCGGGCGGCAGCGGTAAGGCGTGGATGCGCGCGAGCGTGTCGGCCATGGCGCCGAGTTCGTCGGGCAGATGCGGCGCGCGGCCGTCGATCAGGTCGACGATCAGGGCGCCACCCGGCAGGCCGGGACGCGGTTCGATGACGTCGTGCAGGCGCGGCGTGCGGCCGGCCGGCGTGAGATGACGGAAGGCTTCGGCCTGCGTCGCCAGACGCGCCGCCGCGGTCGAATCGCCTTCATGCGCATAGGCGACGCGCGCCAAAAGACCGTTCGGCAAACCGACATGGCCGTGCGCCGTGCCCGTCGCAGGCAGCGGCTTCAGGTCGGCCGCGGTGAGCGCAGAAAATGCTGGCCGCTCGCGCAGCGCGGCGAGCAAGGCATCAACCACTGCGTGGCATCTTGCCTTCGTTCAGCCGTGGCATCAGCTCGGCGAAATTGCAGGGGCGGAAGCGGATGTCGAGCTGCTGGCGCAGGATGTCGTCCCAGCCGTCCTTGCAGGCGCCGGTCGAGCCCGGCAGGGCGAAGATGTAGGTGGCGTTGGCGACACCGGCGATGGCGCGCGACTGCATGGTCGAGGTGCCGATCTTCTGGAAGCTGATCCAGCGGAAGACCTCGCCGAAGCCCTCGATGCGCTTCTCGAACAGGCCCTCCAGCGCCTCGGGCGTGACGTCGCGGCCGGTGACGCCGGTGCCGCCGGTGGTGATCACGGCCTCGACCTTGGGATCGTCGATCCATTTCTTCACCTGGGCGCGGATCTTGTCGACGTCGTCGGTGACGATGGCGCGGTCGGCCAAGACATGGCCGTCGCGGGCAATGCGCTCGACCAGCGTGTCGCCCGACTTGTCGGTCTCGAGAGTCCGGGTGTCGGAGACCGTCAGCACGGCGATGTTCACCGGCTTGAAGGGTTTCGATTCGTCGATCCTGTTCATTGATGAGCTCCTGGGCGCCCATCCTACAACCGCCATCTTGCGGCGGCGAGGCCGCGGGCCTAGATGGGAGGCATGACCGATTGGAAACACGACGGCGTGCGGGTCATCCCCGCCGGATCGCTCGACACCAACACCGCCCAGACGCCGGGCATGAACCGCGCCGCGGCCATCAATTTCGCCCGCGTCGGCGCCCAGAAGCTGTGGGCCGGCACGGTCACCATCCACGCCCACGCCAAGACCGGCGCCCATCATCACGGGCACCTCGAGAGCGTGATCTACGTCGTCAAGGGCCGCGCGCGCATGCGCTGGGGCGACAAGCTGCAGTTCACCGCCGAGGCCGGCCCCGGCGACTTCATCTATGTGCCGCCCTACGTGCCGCACCAGGAGATCAACGCCTCGGAGACCGAGCCGTTGGAATGCGTGCTGGTGCGCTCCGACAACGAGGCGGTGGCGATCAACATCGACATCACGCCGGTCGAGAAGCCGGAAGAGGTCTACTGGGTCGATCCGACCCATCCGCATCCGCACAAGCACTAGGCCGCCCATAACCCCTGGGAATAGCCAAGCCCGGATTCCGACTTGGCTTTAAGTCCCGCCTCCTCGCTAGTCTGGCGCGTGGTGAGGAGGGTGTGATGAAGCTTCGTGTCGTCGGTGCGCTGGCGCTTGCGCTCAGCAGCGGCTTGGCATTGCCCGGCCCGTCGGTTGCCGGCGACGGCGCCGTCCTGCGCATCAGCGCCACCGGCACCGACATCGCCAAGCTCGATCCCCACCGCGCCACCTCGACCACGGACAAGGCGGCGGTCGACTGGATCTTCAACGGCCTCGTCCGCTTTGCGCCGGGCAGCGCCGACCCCAAGGACATCGAGCCCGATCTCGCCGAAAGCTGGGAGCGCTCGCCCGACGGCAAGACCTGGACGTTCCGCCTGCGCAAGGACGTCGCCTTCCACGGCACGTGGGGCCAACTCGCGGCCGACGACGTGGTCTATTCGCTCAAGCGCGCTGCCGACCCTGCGCGCTCGTCCTTCGCCGGCAGCTATGCCGCGATCCAGGACGTGGAGGCTCTCGATCCTTCCACCGTCCGCATCACCCTGAAACATCCGGTTCCAAGCTTCCTCGGCCTGGTCGCCAACTATCATGGCGGCAACATCGTCAGCCGGCGGGCGGTCGAAGCCCTGGGCGCCGCCTTCGACACGCGGCCGGTCGGCACAGGCCCGTTCGCCGTCGCCGAGCACGTCACCCAGCAATATCTGAAACTCACGGCGCACGAGCGCTACTTTCGCGGCCGGCCGGCCATCGGCGTCATCATGTACCGCTTCATCGGCTCCGACAGCAGTCGGGAGCTCGCCTTCACAGCGGGCGAGCTCGACATGTTTTCCGCCAAGCGCGAGCAGCGCTGGGTGACGGCGGCACGCAAGCGTCCCGGGACAATCGTCGACATCTTCGAGCCCGGCGAGTTCCGCACGCTGCACATCAACCGCTCGAGCCCGCCGCTCGACGACGTTCGCGTGCGCCGCGCGCTGGCGCATGCGATCAACGTCGACGAAATCATCCGCTTCGTCGGCGCCGACGTCGCGCGCAAGGGCTGCTCGGTGGTGCCGCCCGGCTATCTCGGCGAGAGCTGCGTGGGCAACGGTTATGCCTTCGATCCCGGCAAGGCTAAGGCGCTTCTCGCCGAGGCCGGCCATGCCGGTGGTCTCGCCCTCAAGGTCGTGGTCTCCAACGTCTCCTCGCAGCAGCCGATCATGGAGATCATCCAGGCGCAG
>DATGZZ010000255.1:0-4969 GCA_035296945.1 Reyranella sp. | reverse complement strand
CGCGCGAGGCGGTGTTGATCGGCACCAGGATGGCGCCGAGCCAGGCGACGCCGAGAAACGTCTCGATGAACTCCGGCCGGTTCTCGCAGATCAGCGCAACGCGGTCGCCCGGCGCCACGCCGGCGGCCTGCAGCCGACCGGCCGAGCGCGCAGCCAGCTCGGGCGCCTCGGCGAAGCTCCAGCTCTGCTCGCCCGCCTGCACCAGCGGCTTGGCGCCGTACTTCGCGGCCTGCGCCTGCAGCATGGTCGACAGGCTGCGCTCGCCGGGGGCGAAGAAGCGGCTGGCCTCAAGCGGTTCGCGGGTCGTCATGGCAGCGTCCATCGCTCAGCTCTTCACGTGCAGGTCGAGGTTGCGATGGAGCAGCGTCAGGTTCTGCAGCAGCTCTGACTGCGCCTCGGCTGTGAGCTCGCCCAGGATGGATACGACCCACTCCTCGTGCCGTCGCGCCATGCGCAGAAAGCTTTCGCGGCCCTTGCGCGTCAGCCGGACGATGACGCTGCGGCGATCGGCGGGATCGTAGGCGCGGACCACCAGGCCGCCCTGCATCAGCTTGTCGACCATGCCGGTGATGGCGCCGTTGGACACGATCAGGCGGCGCGACAGGTCGGACATGGTGAGGCCATCGGGAAAGCGTTCGAGCTGCGCCAGCACGTCGAAGCGCGCCATGGACGTCTTGAACTCCTTGCGCAGGCGCTGGCTCAGGACGTTCTCCATCTTGCTCGAGCAGCCGATCAGCCTGAGCCACAGCCGAAGTTCCAGGTGTCCCTTCTCCTCCACCGCCATCGCGCTGCCGTTGGCCCGGCTGCGCGCCCTGGAGGTCGCCTGTCTGGTAATGGACTCGCTCATGTCAAAAATCCCTCAGATGACCAGGGTGCCGACGCTGGCACCGCCACAGACGTAAAGGACTTGGCCGGTGACGAACGACGCTTCCCGGCCGGCGAAGAAGAGCACGGCATTGGCGACATCCTCAGGCTGCCCCAGTCGGCGCATCGGAATGGCCGCGGCGAGCGCGGTCTCGCGATCGCTGCCGGCGGGAACGATCTCATGGAACATCTGCGTGCCCTGGATGGGGCCGGGCGCCACCATGTTGACGGTGATGCCGAAGGGCGCCAGCTCCAGCGCCCAGGTCCGGCCCATGCCGATGATGCCGGCCTTGGTCGCGGAATAGGCCGTGCGGCCGATGGCGCCCAGCGCCGCGCGCGAGGAGATCAGCACGACGCGGCCGAACCGCCGCTGCTTCATCTTTGGCAGCGACGCGTCGAGCAGGATCAACGGCGCGCCAAGATGAAGCTGGGCCAGCGCCGCGATGTCCGCGGCCGTCGCGGCTTCGATCGCATTGGGTCGGATGACGCCGGCATTGTGGACGATGTGCGTGACGTCGTGCTCGCCTGCTATCTCCGCTGCGAGCTCGGTCGTCGCCTTGGCGTCAAAAAGATCGACCGTGCGGACTTCCAAACGCGGATGCGACCAGTCGGGCTTGTCGAGAGCGAGCGAAACGACTCGATAGCCGCGCTCGAGCAGCGCCTTGGCAATGGCGGCCCCGATGCCGCCGCTCGCACCGGTGACGATGGCGGTCGCCTCGCTCACGCCCGACGCTCCCCGCGCGGGACCAAGGCGAGCACGCGCAGGGGGCTGCCCGATCCCCGGCGGATTTTTAACGGTGCGGCAACGATCACCGAACCGGTCGGCGGCAGCAGGTCGAGATTGGTGAGGCACTGCAGGCCGTAGCGGCCCTTGCCGTGCATATAATAGTGCGCAGGGTATGGCGGATTGAAATGGAAGGCCTGGCCCGCATCGGTGCCGATGGTCTCGGTACCGAGGCCATGCAGGTCGCGCTCCTCGACCAGGAAACGCACGACCTCGGGGCACGGGCCCGGCGTGTGCTGGCCGTCCTCGCGCATGTTGACGTAGTCGCGGCCGCTCTTCTTGGACCAGTCAGTGCGCAGCAGCACCCAGCTGCGCGGCGGAATGCGGCCGTGCTGGGCTTCCCACGCCGTCACGTCGGCCACCGTCAGCTCGTAGTCGGCGTTGGCGGCCGACTGCGTCGAGATATCGATCACTGCGGCCGGCGCGATGAAATTCGCTGCTGGAATCGTGTCCACGGAATTGTTGGCAAGGTCCTTGCCTGAGATCCAATGGACCGGCGCGTCGAAATGCGTGCCGGTATGCTCGCCCATGGAGATGTTGTTCCAATACCAGGCCGAGCCGCGCTCGTCGTAGCGCGAGACCTCTTCCATGCGGAACGGGGCGCACTGGCCGAGCTCCGGCGGCATGACGATGGTGGGGAATTCCGGCGTGAGCGTGTGGGTGAGATCGACGACCTCGATGTCACCCGCGGCCACGGCGCCGGCGAAAGCCAAAAGATCGGGAGCAGCCATGTCACTTGTACTCCTGCTCATGAGCCGAGCTCGCGCTCGAGCGCCTTGGGATCGACGGCGAGCCGCGCGCGGATGTCCTCGGCGATGTCGCCGACGAACACGTCCTCCAGCCCCTGCTGCAGCGCGCGCACGACCGCACGGGCCAGCGCCGCGGGCGCGACCTTGGGCGGCGGCACGGCCTGATACCATTCGGTCTCGAGCGGGCCGAAGAAGGCGTTCACTACCTTGACCCCGCCCTGCCGCAGCTCGGCGCGCAGCGATTGCGCCGCCGAGAGGCAGGCAGCCTCGGTCGCCGAGAAGGCGCCGTAGGCCGGCCAGTTCACCAGGGCATAGACCGACAGGAGGTTCACGAACGCAGCGGCGGAATTGACGCCGTCGGCGCCGCGCGCGCGCAGGACCGGCCCGAAAGCCTGGGCGAGCCGCGTCAGGCCGAAGTAGCGCATCTCCAGCTCTTCGCGCGCCACCGTCAGGCCCTTGCGGTCGATGATGCCGCCGGTGCGTACGTACTCGGCGGTGTTGATCAGGATATCGACGCGGGCTGCGAACTCGCCGGCGCACTCGTTGACCGAGATGGTGTCGGTGAGGTCGAGCGCCACGATCTCGACGCGCTCGATCTTGCGCAGCCTCTCCTCGCCGGGGAACGGCTTCCAGGGATCGGCGACGCCGACCAAGACCACGCTGGCGCCCGCCTCCGACACGGCCTCGGCCAGCGCCTGGCCGACGGCGGTGCGGCCATCGGTGATCAGCACGCGGCGAAATTTCGGATCGCAGGTGAGCTCGCGCCATTGCGGGTCGTCGGCCATGTTGGGCGTATCGGACTGAGGCAAGGCCATGGCGATCGCCTGGCCGGATTTGTCGATCTTCAATTGCAGACGGGCCCTTTCTCCCTCGCGCAAGTCGCCGTGCAGATGCGCCACGATCGACGGCCCGGCATCCAGCGCCACGGTGCCGATGCGCCACGGCATGCGCTCGCGGAAATAGACGTCGGTCGAGGTGCGGATGGTGGTCTCGGCCAGAAGCGTGCCGCCGTTGGCGACGTCCTTGAACGGCAGCCGCGCCGACAGGCAGCGCGGACAGGCGTCACGCGGCGGATAGACCACCGTGCCGCAGTCGCTGCAGACCTGGAGCTGGAAGCGGCCCTCGGCGGCGGCGGACGTGAGGCCGAGCGCCGTGCGGCTGCGCACACCCTGCGGCAGCAGCGGCACGCGCGTCTTCTTGAGCGGGTCCTTGCGCTTGGGGCGCTGCAGGGGCTTGGTCATGCGCGGCCTCCCGCCAGCAATGCGGCACCGCTCGCCAGGCCGCGATCGTAGGTGACCATGCCGAAGCCCGAGACGAGGCCGATCGCAGCGTCGGGCACGGCGGCGCCCAGCGCGGTGCCGGTGACCTGGCGCACGGCCTCGACCATACCGAGGAAGCCGCCGGCCGCGCCGGCCTGGCCGACCGAGAGCTGGCCGCCGGAAGTGTTGTGCGGGAAGCTGCCGTCGGCGGTGAGGGTGTGCGAGCGGACGAAATCAGGCCCTTCGCCCTTGGCGCAGAAGCCCAGGTCCTCCATCTGCATCATGCAGATCACCGGGTAGTCGTCGTAGGTCTGCACGAAGTCGACGTCGTCGGTCGTCACGCCCGCCATGGCGTAGAGTTCCGGCACGTCCATCGCCCAGCCGCCACGATACTGGATGGGGTCGTCGGGGAAGGCGTTGTGGCGCTCGATGGTGGCGAGCAGCCGGGCGGCGGGGAGCCCCTGCCCTTTCGCCACATCCTCGCGGCAGACCAGGAAGGCCTCGGCGCCGGCGCAGGGCATGACGCAGTCGAACAGGTGGATGGGATCGGAGATGGCCCGCGCCGACATATACTCTTCGATGGTCAACGGCTTCTTCATCAGGGCATGCGGGAAGGAAAGCGCGTTGGCGCGTTGGGCGACGCAGATCTTGCCGAAATCCTCGCGCGTGGCGCCGTAGCGCTTCATGTAGTTGCGGGCGATCAGGGCGAAGCTGGCATTGGGGCCACCCGAGCCGTAGGGGTAGACGGCATCCTGGGCAAAGCGCGAGAAGGTCGAGAGCATGCGCCGGAAGGAATCGACCTGGTTGGTGTCGCCGGCGACGCAGACCACGAACTCGGCATCGCCGCACTGCACGGCGCGCGCCGCGCGGCGCAGGGCGACGACGCCGCTGGCGCCGCCCAAGGGTACGTGGTCGAGCCAGCGCGGGCTCAACCCCAGATGCTGGGTGAGGCCGATCGCGGTGTCGGGGCCGACGGTGAAGCTCGACAGCGACAGGCCGTCGACGTCGGCGCTACGCAGGCCGGCGCGCTGGACCACTTCGCGCACCGCGCGGCCGACCCACCAGTGCGCAGTGTTGGTCGAGTAGCGGCGGTACGGGATGGTGACCGGTGCGGCGATAACGATGCCGTCGTAGGGCTGCCGGGTGCTCATAGGACTTTTCCGTCATCCCGAGCGGAGCCGCCCGAAGGGCGGCGTAGTCGAGGGACCTCGTCTTGTCGACGCATCCCCAAAACAGGTCCCTCCGCTACGCCTCGCTGCGCTCGGCTCCGGTCGGGATGACGGGTGTGTCCAGCCATGCGCCGTCTCACACGA
>DATGZZ010000254.1:0-5641 GCA_035296945.1 Reyranella sp. | reverse complement strand
TCGATCAATCTTGGCGCGCTGGTCAAGGAGCCGTTCACGCCGCGCGCACGGCTCGACGAGGAGGCACTCGAGCAGCTGGTGCCGCTGGCGGTGCGCATGCTCGACAACGTGATCGACGTTTCGCGCTTCCCGCTGCCGCAGCAGGAGCGTGAGGCCAAAGCCAAGCGTCGCATCGGGCTCGGCGTCACGGGTCTCGCCGATGCGCTGATCTTTTGTGGCGTGCGCTACGGCTCGTCCGAGGCCGTGAAGCTCACCCGCGAGTGGCTGGGCGCCGTGCAGCGGCTGTCCTACCTCGCGTCGGCGGACATCGCCGCCGAGAAGGGCAGCTTCCCGCTCTACGACCGTGCGCGCTATATCGCTGGCGAGACGATCAAGGCCTTGCCCGAAGACGTACGTTCGGCGATCGGCCGCTACGGCATCCGCAACTCACTCCTGAATTCCATCGCGCCCACCGGCACGATCTCGCTCTTGGCCGACAACGTCTCCTCCGGCATCGAGCCGGTCTTCGCCTTCTCCTTCGTGCGCCACGTGCTGCAGCCCGACGGCAGCAAGCGCGAGGAGAGCGTCGAGGACCATGCCGTGCACGTGTGGCGTTCGCTCAGGGGCAACGAGCCGCCGCCGGCCGACATCTTCGTCGATGCCCAGACGCTCACGCCGGCCGATCACCTGGCGATGCAGGCCGCCGCGCAGGACTACGTCGACAGCTCGATCTCCAAGACCATCAACCTGCCGCGCGACATCTCCTTCGAAGCCTTCAAGGGCATCTACGAAGAGGCTTATGCGACGGGCTGCAAGGGCTGCACGACCTACCGCCCCAACGACGTGACTGGCGCGGTGCTGGAGGTGAAGCCGGCCGAGTCCAGGAGCGTGTCGCTGGTGCCTGCTGCGCGCGACAGCGGCGTGGTCTATATCGCCCAGCCGCTCGACCGGCCCGAGGAGCTGCCGGGCCGCACCTACAAGATCAAATGGCCGGGCAGCGACCACGCGATCTACATCACCATCAACGACGTCATGCAGGATGGCCGCCGCCGGCCGTTCGAGATCTTCATCAACTCCAAGAACATGGAGCACTACGCCTGGACGGTGGCGCTGACCCGCATGATCTCGGCGGTGTTCCGCCGTGGCGGCGACGTGTCGTTCGTGGTCGAGGAGCTGAAGGCAGTGTTCGATCCGCGCGGCGGGCAGTGGATGGAGGGCCGCTACGTGCCCTCGCTGCTGGCTGCGATCGGCGGCGTGATCGAGCGGCACCTGGTCGAGATCGGCTTTTTGACTCCGGCCGACCAGCCGCGCATCACCGAGGCCGCCGAGCAACGCCTGCGCCTCGCCGCGGGCGCGCGCGAGCCGGCGAGTGACGGATCTGGCGACGGACCGGTCGCGGCCGCGCTCGGCCAGTGCCCGAACTGCGGCGCCGCGGCGCTGACGCACCAGGAAGGCTGCGACGTCTGCTTGAACTGCGGCTATTCGCGCTGCGGTTAGCTGGGAGCGCGGGCCTCTGGCCCGCACTATGAGCGGGCCGGAGGCCCGCGCTCCCAATTAACCGAGCTCGAGCTGGATCCCCGCCGCCTTGCTGACTCCGGCCCACAACGTGGCGAAGTCGCCGACGAACTTGGTGTATTCGGCCGGCGTCACCGGCTTGTCGCCGGGCAGCAGCACGACGTCCTTGAAGCGCTCGACGACCTCGGGCGCCTTGTAGGCCTTCTGCAGCTCCTCGTAGAGCCGCGCAGTGACCTCGGGCGCCATGCCCTTGGGGCCCGAGACGCCGACCCAGGTCGAGGTCGTAAGCTTGGGGAAGCCCTGCTCGGCGAAGGTCGGCGCATTGGGATACATGTCGATGCGCGTCTCCGAGCTCACTGCCAAGAGCTTCACCTTGCCCGAGTTGATGTGCGGCACGTTGGTCGTGATGGGATCGAACATCGAGGGGATGGCGCCGGCCAGCATGTCCTGCAGCGACGGAGCCGAGCCGCGATAGGGCACGTGCTTCAGCGTGATGCCGGCCTCGCTCGACAGGAGTTCGCCCATCAGATGGGTGTTCGAGCCGATGCCCGAGCTGCCGAAGGCGATCTGGTCGGGCTTGGCCTTGGCGTCGGCGATGTAGTCGCCAAGCGTCTTGTAGGGCGAATCGGCCGGCACGATCAGGACGTTGGGCGTATGGCCGATCAGCGTGACGTGGGTGAAGTCGGTGACCACGTTGTACGGCAGCTTTGGATAGATACCGGGCGCGATGCCCAGCGGCGAGGCATGCGAGATCACCAGCGTATAGCCGTCGGGGGCGGCCTTGGCGGCGAAGTCCGAGCCGATCGTACCGCCGGCGCCGGGCTTGTTCTCGACCACCACCTGGGTGCCGAGCCCGGCGCTGAGCTTGGGCGCCAGGATGCGGGAAATCGTGTCGGCCGTACCGCCGGGCGGGAAGGTGGCTATGAGCTTGATCGGCTGCTTGGCGGGCCAGCCCGGGCTCGCCTTGACGGCGGGGGCGGCCAGGGACGATCCAAGCGTTGCCATCGAGGCGGCAAGGACGGTACGGCGGGTGAGTTTCATTGGGCGCTCCTGTTTGCGCGTCATGCGCTGCAATGGCTGTGCCAGCACAGGTGATTCGGCCCTTGATTTGACATAAGAGTGACCGCAAATCCGGCCCAATATTGGAGGACGAATGATCCGGCGGGCGATCCTGACAGCGACGTTGACGATGGTGGGGGCAATGGCGGCCGGTCCGGCTGTCCTGGCGCAGGCCTTGCCGACAGATCGCAGCGAACTCGCCTATTCCTACGCTCCGCTGGTCAAGCGCGTGTCGCCGGCCGTGGTCAACATCTACACGACCACGACGGCCCGCGTGCAGCGCCGCCTGCCGTTCCCGTTCCCCGGCATGCCGCTGCCGCCGCAGGCCGGCGAGCGGGTGCAGAACTCGCTGGGCTCGGGCGTGATCGTGCGGCCCGACGGGCTGATCGTGACCAACGCCCACGTCGTGAAGGGCGCCGAGGAGATCCGCGTCGTGCTGGCGGATCGCCGCGAGCTCGAGGCCAAGCTCCTCACCCAGGACGAACGCTACGACCTCGCCCTGCTGCGCATCGACACCAGCGGCGAGAAGTTCCCGTTCCTGGAGATGCGCGATTCCGATTCGGTCGAGGTCGGCGACATCGTGCTGGCGATCGGCAATCCCTTCGGCCTCAACCAGACCGTCACTAGCGGCATCATCTCGGCGGTGGCGCGCTCGGCGGGTGGCGTCAACGATTCCAACTTCTTCATCCAGACCGACGCCGCCATCAACCCGGGCAATTCCGGCGGCGCGCTGGTCAGTCTCGACGGCCGCCTGATCGGCATCAACACCGCGATCTACTCGCAGACCGGCGGCTCGGTCGGCATCGGCTTTGCCACGCCGTCCAACATCGTGAACCGCATGGTGTCGCTGGGCGAGGCAGGCGGCAAGATCGTGCGGCCCTGGCTCGGCATCAACATGCAGCGTGTCACGCCCGACCTCGCCGCGGGCTTCGGCCTGGCGCGGCCGGCCGGCCTCGTGGTCAAGGAAGTCCATCCGAGCGGCCCTGGCCAAAAGGCCGGGCTGAAGCGCAACGACGTCATCGTGGCGATCCGTGACCTGCCGATCGACGACGAGGCGAGCCTGCGCTTCCGGCTGGCCACGCTCACCGTCGACACCGTCGTGCCGGTGAAGGTCATCCGCGGCGGCAAGGAAGTCGTGGTCGACCTCAAGCTCGCGGCACCGCCCGAGGATCCGCCGCGCGATCGTTCGCTACTGGAAGGCCGGCAGCCGCTCTCCGGTGCCGGCGTCGTCAACATGTCGCCCGCCGTCGCCGATGAACTCGGCCTGGTCGAATACCGCCCTGGCGTCATCGTCATCGAGGTCAAGCCCGGTGCCTATGCCGGCCGCTTCGTGCGGCAGGGCGACATGATCGTCGCGGTCAACGGCCAGGACGTGAAGAACGTCGCCGATCTCAAGAAGAAGGTCGCCGGCGGCGTCTCGAGCGTCACCATCAGCCGCGAAGGCATGGTCAACACCGTCCAGTTCCGCTGACCGTGCCGGCCGAGCTCTTCGCCTCGCTCGCCCCGACACCGCTCGCCGAACGCCTGCGGCCCAAGACGCTGGGCGACATTTTAGGGCAGGAGCATCTTCTGGGCCCCGAGGGCCCGCTGGGCCGCATGCTGGCGGCGCGCAAGCTCGGCTCGGCGATCCTTTGGGGACCGCCGGGCTGCGGCAAGACGACGATCGCACGCCTGCTGGCCGAGCAGACCGACCTGCATTTCGAGCCATTGTCGGCAGTGTTCTCCGGCGTCGCCGATCTGCGTCGCATCTTCGAGGCCGCGCGCCAGCGCCGCCGCGACGGCAAGGGCACGCTCCTGTTCGTCGACGAGATCCATCGCTTCAACCGCGCCCAGCAGGACGGCTTCCTGCCTTACGTCGAGGACGGCACGGTGACCCTGGTGGGGGCCACGACCGAGAACCCGTCGTTCGAGCTCAACGCCGCGCTCCTGTCGCGCTGTCAGGTGCTGGTGCTGAAGCGGCTCGACGATGCCGCGCTCGGCCAGTTGCTGGAGCGCGCCGAGGCCGCCCTGGGCCGGAAGCTGCCGATCGACGAGCAGGGCCGGCAGGCGGTGTTCGCCATGGCCGACGGCGATGGCCGCTACCTGATTACGCTGGCCGAGCAGCTTGCCGGGCTCAAGGAGAAGGGGCCGGTGCCGCCGGCGCGTCTGGCGACGTTGCTGCAGAAGCGCGCGCCGCTCTACGACAAGGCGCAGGAAGCCCACTACAACCTGATCAGCGCCCTGCACAAATCCCTGCGCGGCTCGGACGTCGACGCGGCGCTCTACTGGTTCGCGCGCATGCTCGACGGCGGCGAAGACCCCAAATACATCGCCCGCCGGCTGGTGCGCTTCGCCGTCGAGGACATCGGCATGGCCGATCCCAACGCGCTCACCCAGACCTTGGCGGCATGGGACACCTACGACCGGCTGGGCTCGCCCGAAGGCGAACTCGCGATCGCCCAGGCGGTGATCTATCTCGGCACCGCGCCCAAATCGAATTCCGGCTACACGGCCTTCGGTGCCGCCAAGCGGGCGGCCAAGGAGCACGGCTCGCTGACGCCGCCCATGCACATCCTGAACGCGCCGACCCGGCTCATGAAGGACCTCGGCTATGCCAAGGGCTACGAGTACGACCACAATGCCGAGGACGGCTTCTCGGGCCAGAACTACTTCCCCGACGGCATGGCGCGCGAGGAGTTCTATCAGCCGGTCGAACGCGGCTTCGAGCGCGAGATCCTGAAGCGCCTGGAATACTGGAAGAAGCTCAGGGCAAAGAAGCGCTAAGGGAGCGCCGCAACTTGTCTTTGCCGGGAGCGCGCCACTCCAGTGGCGCGTCTTTGTGGATCACACAGCCCATGAGCGCCACTGGAGTGGCGCGCTCCCGGCAATGAGCGGGCCAGAGGCCCGCGCACCGGGCTAGGGCTTGGCCATCGCCCGCACGACGCGGCGGTCGCGGCCATAGACGTCGTCGCGGAAGGTCGGCACGCCCGCAGCGTCTGCCGCCACCGTGCGATAGGTCACGTAGAGCGTGATCGGCTCGGGAAACGTGTAATGCGCCTGCTGGCCGGCATCGATTACCTGGCGCACGCGCTCCTTGCTGAAGCCGTTC
>DATGZZ010000253.1:0-3510 GCA_035296945.1 Reyranella sp. | reverse complement strand
CCATCAGGAAGATCGACATGGCGGGCCTGAAAGCGCTCGAAGCCAAAGGAGGCCCGCTCCACAAGCTCGACGTCCGCGATCCCGCCGAATATGCGCAGGGCCACATCAAGGGCTTCCGTCACGCCGCGGGCGGCCAGCTCGTTCAGGCGACCGATCAATATGTCGGCGCGCGTAACGCCACCATCGTGCTACACGACAATGACGGCGTGCGCGCCACCATGACGGCGCACTGGCTGATGCAGATGAACTGGAACGAGGTCTACATCCTCGACCACAAGCCGGCTGCCGGCGAGCTCACCACCGAGACCGAGCCGCGCTTCCCCAAAGGCTTCTCCTTGCCGACGCCCGCGACGGTGGCGCCGGCCGAACTCAACAAGTCGCTGGAGCACGCGCTGGTGATCGATCTCGACACCAGCCTGCGCTATCGCGATGGCCATGTGCCCGGCGCCTGGTTCGCCGTGCGCGCCGGCCTCGCCAAGACCATTCCCGAGATGCTGGCCAAGCAGAAAGATGTGACACGCATCGTGCTGGTCTCGCCCGACGGCGAGATCGCAGCCCTTGCCGCGGCCGAAGCCGCGGATGCCGCCGGCGGCCTGCCGGTCGTGGTTCTGGCAGGCGGCATGAAGGCATGGCGCGATGCCAAGCTGCCGATCGAGGCGGGACACACGCGGATGGCCGATCCCCCGACCGACGTGTGGTATCGCCCTTATGACTTCAAAGATAATGTCGAGGCCGCCATGCGGCAGTACCTCGACTGGGAGGTCGATCTCGTGCCGCAGGTGGCGCGCGACGGCGATGCGAGCTTCAACGTGCTGAAGGTCTAGTGCTTTTGGGAGCGCCGGCCTCCGGCCTGCGCCCCCAAAGCTAACAGGTTGATTTATATGGCGAATCCCCCGGACCCCGAAGGCGATCGCCGGCGCGTCGAGGATATCGACGCGCGCCTGAAAGCGGCGCGCGGAAAGATCGAAAAACCGCGGCCGAACAACGGGGTAAGTAGCGGAATGTCGCACCGCCAGACAGGCGTTGCGTATCGAGTGTTGGTGGATATGATCGCGGGCCTTTTGGTCGGGGGGTTCCTCGGCTATTGGCTCGACCGCTGGTTGGGTTGGGCGCCCTGGTCATTGGTGACGGGACTCGTCGTGGGTTTCGTCGCGGGCGCCAACAATGCCTGGCGCGCCATTCGGGCCTACTCGAGGGACGCAGCCAAGGCAGGGGGGAGCGACGAAGAGCGCCGCCTGCCCTGAAGCGGTTGGGCGTAAGATAGACGCGTTGGGGACGAGGTAAGCCAGATGCATAGCCCGATGGAGCAGTTCGAGATCAAGCGGCTGTTCCACCTGAATCTCTTTGGCATCGACGCCTCTTTCACGAATTCATCGACCTGGATGATCATCGCCGTGATCCTGGCGACGGGCGTATTCGTGTGGGGCATGCGCCAGCGCGCCCTGGTGCCGGGCCGCCTGCAGTCGGTCGCAGAGGTGGGCTACGAGTTCGTCGCCGGCATGGTGCGCGACAACGTGGGCGACGGCGGCAAGAAGTACTTCCCGTTCATCCTCACCCTCTTCATCTTCATCCTGTTCTGCAACGTGCTGGGCATGGTGCCCTACTCGTTCACGCCGACCAGCCACATCGTCGTCACCTTCGCCATGGCGGCTTTCGTGTTCGTGGGCGTGACCATCATCGGCTTCGCCAGGCACGGCGTGCATTTCCTCTCGCTGTTTGTCCCGAAGGGCGTGCCGTTCGCGCTGCTGCTCCTGCTGGTGCCGATCGAGATCATCTCCTACTTCATCCGCCCGTTCAGCCTTTCCATCCGACTGTTCGCCAACATGCTGGCCGGCCACACCATGCTGAAGGTGTTCGGCGGCTTCGTGGTCATGCTGGGCATCATCGGCGGCTGGGCGCCGCTTGCCTTCATCGTCGTGTTCACCGGCCTGGAACTGCTGATCGCGTTCCTGCAGGCCTATGTGTTCGCGATCCTGACCTGCCTTTACCTGAACGACGCAGTTCATCTCCATCACTGACATCCATCAATCGACGAAAGGACAATCGAAATGGACGCCTCTGCAGCCAAGCTCATCGGTGCCGGTCTGGCCACCATCGCCCTCGCCGGCGTCGGCGTCGGCATCGGCAACATCTTCGGCAGCTTCGTGGCGGGCGCGCTGCGCAATCCCGAGGCGGCTCCCCGCGTGTTCGGCAACGTGCTCCTGGGCTTCGCGCTCACCGAAGCCGTGGCGCTGTTCGCGCTGGTCATCGCCTTCATGATCCTGTTCGTGTTCTAAGCACGACGATGCGTAGACAAGCCTACGGTGCGTTCGCTGCCGGCCTCGCCGCGTTGTTGGCGAGCAGCACGGTGCTGGCGAAGGAAGGGTCGGGCGGCATGCCGCAGCTCGACCCCAACAGCTTCGCACCGCAGCTCGTCTGGCTCGCGATCGCCTTCCTGGCGCTTTACTTCGTGATGTCGAGGCTCGCGGTCCCCGCGATCTCCGACACCATCGACAGGCGCCAGGCCAAGATCCAGGGCGATCTCGACGCCGCGGAGAAGGCCAACGAGGACACTCGCAGCCTGGTCGCGGCGTACGAGAAGCGGTTGGCCGACACCCGCGAGGAGGCGCGCAAGCTGATGCGCGAGCGCAGCGAGGCCGACAGCGGCGCGGCAGCGGCGCGCCTGCAGGCCCTGCACGACAAGCTCGCGGCGCAGATCGGCGAAGCCGAGAAGCGCATCGCCGCCCAGCGCGACGACGTCATGCGCGGGCTCGAGCACATGGCCGAGGACATCGGCCAGGACGTCTACGCCAAGCTCGCCGGCCAGCCGGCCGACCGGGCGGCGCTCGCCGCCAAGATCGCGGCGGCGAAAGGAGGCAGCCGATGATCGGCACGGCATGGGCGGCCGACGCCGCACACAGCGAGAGCATCTTCTCCGATCCGGCGTTCTGGGTCGCGGTCGCGTTCTTCCTGTTCTTCGCCCTGGCGGGCAAGGCCCTGTGGGGCCGCATCTCCGGCATGCTCGACAAGCGTTCGGCCGACATCGCCAAGGCGCTGGCCGATGCCGCGCGCCTGCGCGAGGAGGCCATGAAGGCCAAGCAGGACGCCGAGCGTACGCTGGGCCAGGCCGCTACCGAGGGTGCCGCCATCATCCAGCAGGCGCGCGAGGAAGCCGAGCGCATGCAGGCCCGCGCCGCCCAGAACCTGGAGACGGCCGTGGCGCTGCGCGAGCAGCAGGCGCTGGACCGCATCGCCCAGTCGGAAGCGGCCGCCACCAAGGAAGTGCGCGACACCGCCGTCGACGTGGCGCTCTCGGCCACCAGGGCGCTGCTGCGCGAGCAGGTCGGCTCGGGCCGCAGCGCGACCCTGGTCGACGAGGCGATCGCGGAGCTGCCGCGCCGCCTGCACTGACGATTTCCCGCAAACAAAAATCGCGGGCTACCTGGCAGCCCCCGTCGCAAGGCGGGGGCTTTTTCTGCGGGCTACCTGGCAGCCCCCGTCGCAAGGCGGGGGCTTTTTCTTTTGCCTCAT
>DATGZZ010000252.1:0-5156 GCA_035296945.1 Reyranella sp. | reverse complement strand
TTGGGCACCAGCACGTGCGTGCGCTGGAAGGTCTCGACCTCGGTGGCGCGGATGTTGATGCGCCGCACGAAGCCCTCATGCCCGCTCACCGCCACCCAGTCGCCTGCCTTGATCGGCCGCTCGACCAGCAGGAAGACGCCGGAGATCACGTTGTTGGCGATGTTCTGCAGGCCCAAACCGATGCCGACCGACAGCGCGCCCAGCACGATCGCGAGGTTGGTGAAGTCGATGCCGAGCGCGCCGATGCCGATCAGGATGGCCACGATCACGCCGACATAGTTCAGCCCCGCATCGATCGACTGGCGCAGCGGCAGCGGTGCGTCGACAGTCGGCAGCACGCGGTCGCGCACGATGCGGCGGATCAGGCGGGCCAGCAGGATGCAGACGACGAAGGCCAGGATCGCCATGCCGATGTTGCCGAGCGAGATCGTCACGCCGCCGATCTGCACGCCGCGGATGAGCTGGAGCGCGCCGGTCAGGATGGCGTCGGTATCGACGCCCCAGGCGGCCGGGATGAGGACGGCGAGCAGCGCCAGCAGGACGAGGTCGACCACCAGCATCACCATGTGCTGGCCGCGCAGGGTGGCGTCGGCCGGCAGGCCGAGGCGATGGCGCACCCAGCGGCCCGACGGCGTGTCGGGCGCGGCTGCCTCCTCGAGCAGGTCGCCGATCAGGCGGTGCAGCAGCAGCGCCACGGCGATCAGCAGCAGGGTGAAGTAGATGGCGTTGTGCAGCTGGGCGGCGAGCGTGGCGTAGCCCAGCAGCGCGAAGAGGATCGACGACAGCACCGCGACGCTGATCAGCAGCCGCGCGCCCGCCCACCAGGTGCCGCCGATCATGAGCGAGCGTTCCTCGCCCTCGGGCTGGGCCGCATGCCAGGCGCGGTTGCCCAGGGCCGGCAGGGTGAACAGCGAAACGACGGTGGCCAGCACGAGAGCGCCGACCGCCGACACCGCGTCGGTCTCGCCGCCGCTGCGTGTCAGGACGACGTAGATGAAGTCGACGCTGAGTGCGACCGCCATCAGGCGGCGCAGCGCCTGCGACAGCTCCTGTGCGCTTTGATTGGTGAAGGGCAGGATGCGCCACGCCGGGCGATGCGGCGACAGCGCCGTGGCGGTCAGGCCCACGACCAGCAGGAAGGTGATCACCCGGCTGATCAGCTCGGGCAGCAGGACGTCGATCGGCGATGGCGGCATGGTCGCCAACAGAAGCTTGCCGATCAGCCAGACCGCCAGGATCGGCACCAGCACGAGGCCCACGCCGTCGATGGCGGCGGTGACGGTGCGGTCGCGCTGGCCCGGCTCGGCCGCCTCGCCGCGGCCGAAGCGGCGGCGCAGGAAGCGGCCGCCCGCCCACAGCAATACGGTGAGGATGGCCCAACCGCCGAGGGCGGCGAGATCGCGGTCGTCGAACCTCAGGCCCGCGCCCAGCCACGCGCTGGCGGCGGACGACAGCGCCTGCAGCGAGGCGCCGAGCTCGGGGCCGAGCTTGCTCCAGACGTCACGCGAGAGAGGCGAGGCGTCGCGGCGCAACAGCGTGCGCAGCATGACCTCGCCGCGCAGCTTGGTCAGGCGTTCGATGAGCTGGTCGGCGCGGGCGATCACCACTTCGCATTGCTTGACGCGGCCCTCGCTGACCGCGGCCTGCTCGGTCAGCCGCTCGCGGTCGGCCTTCACCGCATCCGATTCGGGAACGGCATCGCTGGCCGGCTTGGCCTCCAGCGGCGCCAGAAGCTTGCGCGTGTCGGCGAGGTCGCCGCGGGCAAGGTTGGCCGCCGCGGCGGCGGCCGCCCGCACGTCGCCCGCTTGCTCGCGCAGGCCGTCGATCTCGACCGGCAACAGGCTCGCCTGCTCGGCGCGGGTGGCGATACGGTCGAGTTGGCGCGTCCACAGCTCGACGAGCTGGCCGAACGGCCGCTGCGGCGGCGCCGCCGTCTGGGCCAACGCCGGGCCGGCTGCGACCAGCAGCAGGAGAAGCCACGCCAGGCGGATGGAAAAGCGCACGCAGGCCTCTTTCTTCTGGCTCGGTTTACCACGGGGTCGGAGGTCCGTCTTGCCGCCCTCTGGGGGCCGAATTTAGGCGGAATCCCGCGGCTTTTCCGCGTCGGTTGACAGCGCTGCCTCGACGCGGAACGTTGCGCGCCGAAAGCGAAATCCACAGGAGACGAGGGCATGGCCGAGGGCAAGAGTTCAGTCGGTGAAGTCAGGGTCAAGCCCGATCGGTTGCATGCTTTCACCATGGCGATCTGCCGGGCCGACGGCAGCTCCGACGAGGAAGCACGCCTGGTCGCCGACCATCTGGTGCTGGCCAACCTGTTCGGCCACGACAGCCACGGCGTCGGCATGATCCCGCATTACATCCAGAACACCGGCGTCGGCGCCTGCGTCCGTAACAATCATGCAAAGATCATCCGCGACAACGGGGCCGTGATCGTGATCGACGGCGGCGCGGGCTACGGCCAGGTCGTCGCCAAGGAAGCCATGGATATCGGCATCGAGCGGGCGAAGAAGCACGGCGTGTGCGTCGTCGGCCTCACCAACGCGCACCACATCGGCCGCATCGGCCATTGGGGCGAGCAGTGCGCGCGCGCCGGCATGGTGAGCACGCACTGGGTGAATGTGCACGGCCACAAGTCGTTGGTGGCGCCGTTCGGCGGCGCCGAACCGCGCTTCACCACCAACCCCTACTGCACGGCGGTGCCGCGCAAGGGCAAGGAGCCGATCGTGCTCGACTTCGCCACCAGCCAGGTGGCGGCGGGCAAGGTGCGCGTGGCCAACAACAAGAAGGTGCAGATGGAGGAAGGCCTGCTGATCGACGCAGCCGGCCATCCGACCACCGATCCCGGCGTGCTCTACAACGCGCCCTATGGCGCCATCCTGCCGTTCGGCCTGCACAAGGGTGGCGGTCTCGCGGTGATCTGCGACCTCTTGGCCGGCGCGCTGACCGGCGGGCGCACGCACAGCCCACGCACCATCAAGAAGGACAGCACCGACATCATCAACAATATGTTGTCGATCATCATCGATCCGGCTTCGATGGGCGGCACCGAGATGTTCGAAGACGAGGTCGAGACCTTCATTACCTGGGTGAAGTCGGCCAAGCCGCAGCCCGGCGTGTCCGAGGTCTTGGCGCCTGGCGAGCCGGAGCGCGCCCGCAAGGTCGATCGCGAGAAGAACGGCGTGCCGATCGACGGCACGACCTGGCAGCAGCTTCTGGACGTGGCCCGCAAGGTGCGCCTGAACGACACCGAAATCCCGCAGATGGCCGCGGCCTGAAACAACGAGGGGGAGAACGACAATGGCCAAGATGAGACTCTACTATTCGCCGTCGTCACCCTATGCCCGCAAGGTGAGGGTGCTGGCGCTCGAGACCAAGCTCGACAAGAAGATCGACATGATCAACGTGGCGCTGACACCCATCCAGCCCAACGCTGATGTCGACAAGCACAATCCGATCGGCAAGATCCCGGCGCTGTCGGTCAAGGGCATGGACCTCTTCGACTCGCCGGTGATCTGCGAGTACCTCGATCACCAGCACAAGGGCCGCAAGCTCTTGCCGCGCAAGGGCCGCGACCGCTGGGTGGCGCTGCGCCAGCAGGCGATGGGCGACGGCCTGCTCGATGCCGCGCTGCTGGCCCGCTACGAGGGCTTCCTGCGGCCCGAAGACAGACGCTGGCCCGACTGGACCAAGGGCCAGATGAAGAAGATCGACGGCGTGCTCGACCAGCTCGAGGCCGAGGCCAAGTCGCTCAAGGGCAAGATCACGCTGGGCACGATCACGATCGGCTGCGCCTTGGGCTATCTCGATTTCCGCTTCGCCAGCCACGATTGGCGCGCCAAGCGGCCCAAGCTCGCAAAATGGTTCACGACCTTCTCCAAGCTGCCGTCGATGAAGGCGACCGTGCCGCCGGCCAGCTGAGACCATTGGCGTGACTGCCGATGAGATCATCGCTCATCTCGGGATGAAGCCTCATCCCGAGGGTGGGCACTACGTCGAGACTTTCCGCGCGCCCGGCGAAGGACGCAGCTCGGGCACGGCAATCTACTTCCTGCTGAAGGCCCGCGAACGCTCGCACTGGCACCGGGTCGATGCCGACGAGATCTGGCATCACTATGCCGGTGCACCGCTGGAGCTTTCGATGAGCGACGACGGCAAGAGCGTGCGCCATCTGCGACTGGGCACGGATTTCGGCGTCGGCGAGCAGCCGCAGGCGGTGGTGCCGCGCGGCGTCTGGCAGGCCGCGCGTTCGCTCGGCGCCTGGACGCTGGTCGGCTGCACGGTGTCGCCGGGCTTCGAGTTCAAAGGATTCGAGATGGCACCGCCGGATTGGGGTCCGGGCTGACGACTCCGCTACGGGCAGTCGGCAATGGCCACAGATAGCTCACCGGATTGAGCGGGGCCGCCGCCCGGCGCAAGGAGAACGAAACTGCACTTGTCGAGCCGTGCGTATCCGCTGTTTCACGGCTACGATGCGCGACGCCATGTTCGTTCGTCCGACCAACCCGGTCAGTCATCGTCTGGCACGCATGGCCTTCATCATGTCGTGCGTCGCGGCGCTGATCGTGGCGTCCGCAGGGCCGCTGCACCGCTACCTCGGACTCGAGATCGAGCCGGCCTTCGCGATCTTCCGCTACGGCTTCTATGTCGCGGTGGCCGGCGCGGCGTTGGGCCTTGCCACCATCGTGCCGACGCGGCCGAGCGATCGCCGGCGCGGCTTCGTGGCGGCGCTGCTTGCGGTCGCGATCGGCAGTGCCGCCGCCTACACGCCGCTCACCTGGTTCCTGCGCGCCCAGCAGGCGCCCGAGCTCAACGACATCACGACCGACACCAACAGCCCGCCGCCGCTGGTGGTGACGCTGCAACTGCGCCGCGGCGCCTCCAATCCCGCGACCTATCCCGGCGCCAACGCCGCGGTCCTGCAGCGCGCTGGCTATCCCGACATCACGCCGGTGATCCTGCCTGAGGCGCCGGCGGTGGCCTTCAAGAAGGTCGATGACGCGGCGATGGCGATGGGCTGGGAGGTCGTGGCGCGTGCCCCGACCGAGGGCCGCATCGAAGCGGTAGCCACCAGCGCCTGGTTCGGCTTTCGCGACGACATCGTCATCCGCATCCGGGCCGACGGCACTGGCAGCAAGATCGACATCCGGTCGAAGAGC
>DATGZZ010000251.1:0-4709 GCA_035296945.1 Reyranella sp. | reverse complement strand
TGGCTCGGGCACGCCGTCGCCGTCGGCGTCGAAGAAGCCGCCGACGTGGGCCAGCGTGTCCCACTGCGTCGAATACTGCAGCGTCAGGATCACGCGATCGTCGCTCGCCACGTCGACAAACAATGGATTGATGGTCTTGGTGTGGAAGTTGAAGCGCCAGCCGTTCTCATCGCCGGTCGGCGACAGCACCGGCGGCAGGCGGCGCGGGTTCAGCACATTGCCGCCCGGCAGGTCGAGCGGCAGGCTGAGGCAGAACGACCGGCCTTCCTTCACCTCGGCGATGCCTTGGAGCACCTTCGCAGGGGTGATGAGATTCAGCCGGCCGAGCTGATCGTCGTCACCCCAATCGCCCCAGGTCGACCCTTCGGGACGGTGCTTCCAGCGCTTCATTTGCAAATCTCCCTGTAGTGCGCGGGGAGACTAGCTTGGGTCGTGTCAACACGCACGCATGGCTCCTGCGCGGAATTCCGCAAACGCGATGGCGTCGGATCGACTATCATCCGGCGCCATGTCCGCCGCTGCCGTTCCCGCGTCCCGTGATATTCGCGTCATCTGCCTGATCGGCGCCGCCCATGGCGCCAGCCACTACTATCAGCTCGCCTTCGCCACGATGCTGTTGATCGTGCGCCAGGAGGCGGGGCTGAGCTTCACCGAGATCGGCGTGCTGACCGGCATCTTCTACGGCGTGTCCGGCGTCACCCAGACCATGGCAGGCTTTGCTGTCGACCGCTTCGGCGCGCGGCCGATCCTGGCGGGCGGGCTGTTCACCATTGGTGTTGCGCTGGCCCTGATATCGGTGGCGCATTCCTTCGTGGGCTTCGCCGCCATCGCCGTGATCGCGGGCGCCGGCAACTCAGTCTTCCACCCGGCCGATTTCGCGCTGCTAAACGCCTCGGTGAATCCGGGTCGGCTCGGCCGCGCCTACAGCATCCACGGTGTCGGCGGCTCGCTCGGCTGGGCGGCGGCGCCGGTGATGTTCTTCCTCGACAGCATGTTCGGCTGGGTCGGTGCTGCGATGATCGGCGCCATCCCGGGCGTAGCCCTGTCGGTGTTGGTGCTCATGCATCGCGACCAGCTCGTCGATCACCGCGTCAAGGATCGCGCAGCCGGTCACCATCAGCAGGACGGCAAGGCCATGCTCGCGCTGTTCACGCAGCCCGCGATCCTGCTGTGCCTGGTCTACTTCGCGCTGATCGCTGCCAACACGGTCGGCATCCAGCAATTCGCTGTGCCGGCCTGGGTCAGCATGTTCGGCATCAGCGAGAACTATGCCGCCCTTTGCCTGATCGTGTTCATCGTCGGTTCGGCGGGTGGCGTGCTGGTCGGCGGCTTCTTTGCCGACCGCGTGCGTCGCCATGACCGTGTCGCTACGCTCGGCCTGCTGGTGGCCGGCGCTCTTACCCTGCCGATCGCCATGAAGGCGGTGTCGCCGGATCTGCTGCTGCCGCTGCTGGCGCTCGCCGGCGCGGCCGGCGGCGCCACCGGCCCGTCGCGCGACATGATCGTGCGCAGCGCCACGCCGCCCGGCGCCTCGGGCAAGGTGTTCGGCTTCGTCTATTCCGGGCTGGATGTCGGCTCGTTCCTGGCGCCGCCATTCTTCGGCTGGCTGATGACCTCGGGCTTGCCGACGCTCATCTTCTGGATCGCCGTCGGCCTCTACGTCATCAACGCCGGCCTGGTGATGGCCATCCGCCAGAGCACCACGCCGACCGTGGCCACGCGCCCCGCCGCCGCCGAATAGCGCACGATCGAAACTTCAGAAAAGCTGTCATCCCGAGCGTAGCGAGGGACCTTTCCTGTCGCCTCAAAGGTCCTCGCTACGCTCGGGATGACATTGTTTGTGCGGCGCGCTCCGTGCGCTACGCCGCTTCGTAGGCTTCCTGCGCCACCAGCCACTCGTGCTCGGCATGAGCGATCTCGCGCTCCAGCCGGACCTTCTCGCGCTGTAGGTCGGCGACGTTGACCCCCGGCTCGGTGTAGGTCTCGGGCGCGGCAAGCTTGGCCTCGAGCTCGGCGCGCTGCTTGTTGAGCTTGGCGATGCCCTTCTCCAAGGTCTCCAGGGTCTTCTTGAGCGGCGCGCGCTTGGCCCGCGTATCGGCCGACTGCTTGCGCTGTTCCTTCTTGGGAGCAGGTTCAGGGGCGGGAGCCTGCACCGGCGCAGCCGCCTCGCGCTCGCGTTTGCCGGCTTTGCCGCTCTTGCCGCCATTGCGCTCGCGCAACAGCTTGGCCTGATAGTCGTCGATATCGCCGTCGAACGGCGTGACCTTGCCGTCGGCCACCACCCAGAGCTGATCGGCGACCAGCTTCACCAGATGCGTGTCGTGGCTCACCAGCACGACGGCGCCGTCGAAGTCGTTGATGGCGTCGACCAGCGAGGCGCGCGCATCCATGTCGAGGTGGTTGGTCGGCTCGTCGAGCAGCAGCAGGTGAGGGGCGTTGCGCGTGGCCAGCGACAGCAGCAGCCGCGTCTTCTCGCCGCCCGACAGCAGGCCGACCTTGAGGTCGGCACGGTCGCGCGAAAAGCCGAAGCGGCCGAGCTGGGCGCGCACCTTGGTCTCGCCCGCCGTTGGCCCCAGCGCGCTCGCCATGTGGTGAAAGGGCGTGGCTTCGTAGTCGAGGCCTTCTTCCTGGTCCTGCGAGAAGTAGCCGACGCGCAGTTTCGACGTCTTCCTGATCCGGCCCTCGCGCGGCTTCAGGCGGTCCGACAGCAGCCGGATGAAGGTCGACTTGCCGTTGCCGTTCTGGCCGAGCAGGGCGATGCGATCGTCCATGTCGAGGCGCAGGTCGAGCTTGCGCAGCACCGGCGGGCCATCGCCGTAGCCCACGGTGACCTCGTCGATCGTCTCGATCGGCGAGGCGAGGTGCTCGGGCGCCGGGAAGTTGAAGGCGATCCGCTCGTCGACCGGCACCGTTGCGACCGGTCCCAGCTTTTCGATCATCTTGATGCGCGACTGGGCCTGGCGCGCCTTGCTGGCCTTGGCCTTGAAGCGGTCGACGAAGGCCTGCATGTGCTTGCGCTGGGCGGCGATCTTGGCCTGCTGCGCGGCATCGTGCTCGAGGCGCTCGGCGCGGGTGCGCTCGAAGCGGTCGTAGTTGCCGTTGTAGGTGACGAGCTTCTGCTGGTCGATGTGCACGATGTGGTCGCACACGTCGTTCAGCAGATCGCGATCGTGGCTCACCATCAGCAGCGTGTGACGGAAGCGCCGCAGGTGCTCGGTCAGCCACAGCATCGCCTCGAGATCGAGATGGTTCGAGGGCTCGTCGAGGATCAGGAGGTCGGGATTGCTGAACAGGGTGCCGGCCAGCGCCACGCGCATGCGCCAGCCGCCGGAGAATTCGCCGCAGGGCCGGCCCTGCGCCTCGTTGTCGAAGCCTAGCCCGTGCAGGATCGAGGCGGCCCGCGCCGGCGCCGAGGCGGCACCGATCTCGTCGAGCCGGGCATGGATCTCGGCCAGCCGCAGGCCGTCGTGGCAGGTCTCGTCCTCGGCCAGCAGGGCGGTGCGCTCGACGTCGGCCGCCAGCACGGCATCCAGCACCGTGATGTCGCCACCGGGAGGATCCTGCGGCACCGAGCCGATGCGCATGCGGCCGGTCATGTTGATGTTGCCGCCGTCGGCCTCGATCATGCCCTGGATCAGGCGCAGCAGCGTCGATTTGCCCGCGCCGTTGCGGCCGACCAGGCCGACTTTCCAGCCGTCGGAAATGGCCGCCGAAGCGCGATCGAACAGGACGCGCTCGCCGTGGCGGAAGGAAAGGTCGTTGACGTGCAGCATGGGGCCGCGGCGTTTAGCACGTGAAATGGCTCGATCCAACCGGCTTGCCGGTGCGGAACCTCGCGTCTATAAGGCGCGCCCACGCGCTGAAAGCACACGCTGAAGAGGGATTTATGGCCGTCGAACGCACTTTCTCGATCATCAAGCCGGACGCGACCCGCCGGAACCTGACCGGCAAGATCAACGCCCGGTTCGAGGAGAAGGGCCTGCGCATCGTGGCCCAGCGCCGCATCTGGATGAGCCAGCAGCAGGCCGAGACGTTCTACGGCGTGCACAAGGAGCGGCCGTTCTTCAAGGATCTCGTCAAGTTCATGACGTCCGGCCCGGTCGTCGTGCAGGTCCTCGAAGGCGAGGGCGCCATCGCCAAGAACCGCGAGATCATGGGCGCCACCAACCCGGCCAACGCCGCCGCCGGCACCATCCGTAAGGACTTCGCGGAGTCGATCGAGGCCAACTCAGTGCACGGCTCGGATTCGCCGGAGAACGCGGCGATTGAGATCGCCTATTTCTTCGCTGGCTGCGAGATTGTCGGCTAGACTGCGCACCTCCTCCGAGGACCGGCAGATGAAGCTTTCGATCGAGTGCGAGCTTGAAGTGGACGGCCGTTGGATCGCCGAAATCGTGCAGATTCCCGGCGCAATGGCTTATGGCGATACGCGGGACGAAGCGATGGCTAAGGCTGAAGTCGTCGCCCTGCGCGCAATCGCCGATCGGATTGAACATGGTGAGGCCAAGCCTCTCGACGTTCAGATCACGCTGGACGCTGCGTGACCAACTGGCCTTCGACCCGCGCGCGGCGGGTCCTGGCAGCGCTTCTGAGACTGGGATGGGTCGTCAAACGGCAGAGCGGCTCACACCGTGTCCTGAGTAGGCAGGGCTATCCTGATTTCGTCTTTGCCTTTCATGATGGCGAGGAAATCGGACCGAGGATGCTTG
>DATGZZ010000250.1:0-2288 GCA_035296945.1 Reyranella sp. | reverse complement strand
GCTTGTGCGCGCCGGCCCGCAGATCGACATGCTTGTAGGCGAAGGACTGGCCCATCAGCGACAGGGCAAGCCCCGCCTTGTAGGTCGGGCCGCTCAGCCAGATGCCGTAAAGCGTAGGTTTCGACATGGTCTCTCCCAATTGATCAAGGATCGCACCATCGCACTTGAGCGCGCCCCCGTTAAGCCTGTATGAGCGGGCATGAAAATTTCGGCGCGCGACATCGATCACCTCTCCCTGACGCTCACCGAGCCGGAAGCGGCCGCGACGCGGCTGTTGCAGCTCGGCTTCAACCTGACGCCGGAAGGCGTCGAGCCGCGCTGCATCTGCTTCCAGCCCGACCAGGACGACGTCCCCAACTACATCGAGCTTCTGCGGGGCGAGCCCGTCACGGCCCTGGCCCTGAACGTCGCCGAGCTCGAAGGCGAGGAACGCACCCACGCCTGGGAGACCGAGGACGGCTTCGAGGTCGATGCGGGCGTGGTGGTTGGCGAAAGCGCCGGACCGCTGCCCTGGTTTGCGGTGCGGCACGAGACGCCCGACGCCTTCATGGAGCCGGAATGGATCGTCCATCCCAACGGTGCGCTGGCGATGATGGCGGTTCATGCCGTCGCGGGGAACCCCAGGGCGATCGCCACGGCACTCAAGGAAGCGTGGAGCGCCAAGGTCGAGGAGGTGTTCGACGGCTGCATGCTGGTGAAGACCGGCACGGTCGAGCTGCTGATCTGGTCGGCGGCGGCTTACCAGAGCGAGTACAAGGCGATCGAAGCAATGGCGCCACAAGAGCTGCCGGCGATCGTCGGCGTCACCATCGCCGTCGAGCGTGCGCGGCCGCTGCAGGCGCTGCTGCGCGCCAACAACGTGCCCTTCGGCCTGGCCGAAGGCGACCGCGTGCTGACGGCGCCCGAGCAGTCGGGCGGATTGATGATCGAGTTCCTGCCGCAGAACTAGTTGGAGCGCGCGTGATGCGCGCGGTCCGGAAGACGAAGGCGAGTCAGGCTCCCGAGAAGGGAGATCGCCCGAACTGCAGGGGCATCAGGGGTGGGCTGTCGCCCCCGCCCTCACGCCAGCGGCCGGGCGTCAGGCCGGTGACGCGCTTGAAGGCGCGGTTGAAGGCCGCCTCCGATTCGTAGCCGCTGTCGACGGCGATGCGGGCGATGGCGTCGCGGCCATTGCGCAGGCGGTCGGCAGCAAGCTGGATGCGCCAGCCCGTCAGGTACTCGATCGGCGGCTTGCCCAGCACGGCGTTGAAGCGCTCACCCAGCACGGTGCGCGAGGCGCCGACTTCGCGCGCCAGCTCATCAGTCGTCCAGCGGCGCGCCGGATCTGCCTGCATGAGCTGCAGGGCGCGGCCGACCAGGGGATCGTTCAGCGCAGCGAGCACGCCCTTGCTGCCCTGCGGCAGCCGGCCGGCGTGACGGCGCAGCAATTCGACGAACAACAGCTCCATCATGCGGCCCAGGATCACCTCGGCGCCCGGCGTCAGGGCGTCGACCTTTGCCAGCAGGTCGTCGATCGTATGGGCAATGCCCGAGCCCACGGCCTCGTCATCGGCGCGATCGATCAGCATCTCAGGCAGCGTGCGGAACATCGGCGCGAACATCATCTCGGCCGATTCGAGGAAGCCGCAGACGAAACGAGTCTCGGTGCCGCCGCCGCCGTGGCTGAACGACCAGACGCCTTCCTTGGTGTCGCGCGTGACGATGTTGGAGGCCGGCACCAGCTCGGCATCGCCGCGCCATAGCTTGTGCTCGGCGGCGAACGGCAGCAGCACCAGGTCGCCCGCCTTGAGCTCATGCCGACTGCCGCCGGCCGTCTCCATCATGCAGCCACCGCTCGCCACGTAGTGGAAGACACTGACGTGGCGCAGGTGCGCCATTGGAATCGACGGGTCGTAGCGCTGCGGCGACAAAACCCCAAATGGCTCCGTGAAACTCGCCTTCAGGAAGACGGCGCCGGTCAGGCGGACAGCCCGAAGCATGTCCGCCAGGACGTCGGTGCCGGGCGGCCGATCGGCAAAGGACGGCGGTGTTGCGGTCATTGTGCAGAAGTCTCTATCCGAGGATACAGCAGGCGCCAACCCAATGAGAGGCATTCATGTCCGTTCAGCCCCTGTTCACGCCCTCCCAATCCGACTGGTCGACCGATCTGGCCAAGCTCGGCCCGCAAATCGCCGAGGAAGGTCGCCGCTGCGACGCGGAAAACCGCTATGTCGGCGCCAATATTGCGGCCTTGCGCGACCATGGCTTCCTCGGGCTCGCCGTCCCGACCGAGTTGGGCGGTGGCGGCC
>DATGZZ010000249.1:0-8083 GCA_035296945.1 Reyranella sp. | reverse complement strand
CTACGCGCTGAAGCAGGTGGGTTATGTCGAGCATCGGCTGGAGCCGGATGGTCGGCACGAAAGCCGGCTGGTGCAGGTGCCCGGCATGGCGACCCTAAGCATCGCCGATTTCCCCGAAGCCTATGGGCCGATCTAGCAGTTTGCTGAAAAACCTGGCGACAGCTCACCAGCTTTGCTGGGCAGGTAATTCATGAAGCGAGGGCCTTTGAGCGGCTGTTGAAGTATCGCAGGTTCGGATAGAACGCCGTCGCGGCCCGCCTCGTGCGTTGCTGCGCCGGGACATCGACCGCCATGATCGACACAGCCGCCGCGATCAGCATCACGCTCCACGTCTTGGGTCCGACGTAGGCGCCGGACGCCTGGCCGAGGATGATCCAGACGCCCCAGCAATAGAGCACGCTGGGCACGCCCAGCAGGCGCAGCCAGACCGACACCGCCACGATCGTGAGCACGCCCCACACCAGGCCGAGATAGATCCAGTGCAGCCAGACGTAGTTGGTCAGCACATCGGCGATGCGGCTGATGCGCCATGCCGCCTGGAACGACGGTGAGTTCATGTAGACGTTCATCACGTTGTTGGTGATGAAGGGCTCACCAGTCAGGCCGGCACCGGCCCACGGGTGGTTGCGGAACATATCGAAGGCCACCAGCATCGGGCCGGTGAAGCGATAGAAGAAGCTGGCGTCGCGGCCGGTTGCGAGCTCGTTCAGGCGCTCGGCGAAAAATATGCTGCCGAACGCGGCGGCCGCAGCAACGAGCACTGCCGCGAGGGACAGCATGCCGACGGTCCGCGAGATCGAGGTGCGGCCGCCTGGCCGGGTGCCGGCCAGAAAGACCAGATAAGGAGCGGTCAGGAACACCATCAAGACCAGGGTGGGGCCCGGCAGCACGACCAGGGCCATGGCGATCAGGCCGAAATAGGCCAGGACCTTGTAGCGCCACGTACTTATGACCAACCAGACCGAGCTGAAATGGGTGTAGGCGAAGGTCACCGCGGACGGCTCCGAGGTGAAGAGCTTCGGGCGAATGCGGCCATAGAGGACCTGGTCGCGCAGATCGGCGTCGTAGACCTGGTCCGACTGATAGAGCCGTTCGCGCACCGCGTCGCTCAAGGGCCGCAGGCCGGCATAGGTCTCGAGCAGGCACCCGATGATAATCGTCAAGCAGAAGGCGAGGAGGATGCGGGCAATCTGGCGCCGGTCGCCCTGCAGCAGCGTCAGGAACATGGCGTAGGCGATGACCAGTGAATAAGTGAGCTGCAGCAGTCCGGTGAAGCGCTTGCCGAGGAAGGAATAGTCGCTGGCAGCCAGCACCGAGCACAAGTAGACCGTGACCACCAGCAGCAGCCCGGCAAGGTGCTTGGGGACAATCTGGTCGCGCCGTCGCCACAGCATGATGAGGCCGGCGAAGCCCGAAGGCGCACAGGTCAGCGGCACCTTCGACGAGACCGCCAGCGACACGCCGAGATAAAGGCCCAGCAGGAAGATCACGACCAGCACGGTGTCGATGAAATCGAGCCGGCGCGGCGCTCTGGCGGCGGCCAGGGAGGCGCGTGCGGCGGTCACGGGTTGGCGATCGCCGAGACGATCTGACGGCCGCGGCTTGGCCAGTCGAAACTGTTGGCACAGGCCGCCCAGGCCCGCTCCTGCAGGCGGTTCAGCCGCTCGACGTCGTCGATCGCCTCGAGCACCCCGTGGGCAAGCGCTGCATGGTCGGCATAGAGCATCGCGCTGTCGTTGTGGCGCAGCGGCACGCCGGCGAAGGACCCGGCGAGCGCGAACACCGGCACACGGTTGAAGACATACTCCAGCACCTTGAGCTTGAAGCCGCCGCCTGAGCGTTCCGGCACGATCGCAATCCGCGCCTGGTCGAGGTAGGGCGCGATGTCGGGCACTGTGCCGGTGAAATGGGTCGCGAGGTACTGCTGGCGGAGCTGCTGCAGGAATGCCTCGTCACCGCTGCCGACAGCCTGCAGCTCGGCACCGGCCTCGGCGAACAGCGGATCGGCGACGTCGACGAACTCGGCGAGATTCATGCGCTTTGCGATCCAGTCGAAACTGCCGACGATGACCGCGCGGCGCGGCAGCGCTGCCGTGATTCGCCGCTCGTCGACTCGCCGGCCGCAATAGCCGGGCGTCAGGACGTCCATCGGCTTGTCGCCGCACTCGCGGCGATAAAGCGCCATGTCCTCATGGGTGATCGCCGTGATGAAGTCGACGGCGTCGATCAGCTCGCGCTCCAGGCGCGACACCTTCAGCGCGTCCAGCCGCACCGCCTGGCGCTTGAGGAACAATGGTTGGCTCTCGGCGATCTGGCTGCGCAGGCTGCCTTCGTGGTTGTGCGATACGTAGATGAGGCGCGGGCGATTGCGGCGGCCGGCATAGTGCTCGAGCACGGCAGGCAGCGCCCAGCCGGCCGAAATGCCGTCGAATACGATACCGTCCCAGGCGTCGCGCCGCAGGAGCTTGCGCAGCATCCGCCGCATGCCGGCGGTACGGCAGCGATAGGCGATGTTGGGCAGCGTCGATGTAAGGCTGCCCCACCGCGAATGCGGGTTGTCGGCGGGCAGCCACCACACGACGTGCTTGGAACGTTCGCCGCTGGCGCGCGGCGAATCGGGCCGGCCGAGCCCCAGCACCTCGATCTCGCCACCGGCCGCGGCCACGGAATCGATCAGGCCGCCGGAATAGACGTACTGACCGTTATGGCGCGGTTCGGGGTCGGCCATCGTGAGCCACAGGCACCGGACGGCCGAGCCACGGTCACGCTCAGAACGCGTTGCGGCCGGTGAAGCCGCCGACGACGGTACGGGCGATAATCCGGAGGTCGAGGGCGATCGACCAATGCTCGATGTAGTAAAGGTCATGCTCTACACGCTTCCGTATCTGCTCGAGAGTGTTGGTCTCGCCACGCCATCCGTTGACCTGCGCCCAGCCCGTAATGCCCGGCTTCACTCGGTGGCGTGAATCGTAGTGCTTGACGGCCTCCTGGTAGAGAAGGGGACCGGCCTTGGCCGCTAACGCATGCGGCCGTGGCCCGACGATCGACATCTCGCCGCGCAGCACGTTCAGAAACTGCGGCAGCTCGTCGAGACTGGTGCGCCGCAGGAAGGCGCCGACGCGGGTCACGCGCGGATCGTTGCGTTGTGTGAGTTGATCGCCGTTGGCGTCGCTCCGCTCCTGATACATGGTGCGGAACTTCAGCACCTCGATCAGCTCGTTGTTGAAACCGTAGCGCTTCTGGCGGAACAGCACCGGACCCGGGCTGTCGAGCCGGATGAGCAGCGCGATTGCCAGCATGACCGGCGAGATCATGGCCAGGATGATGGCGCCCAAGATCCGGTCCTCGATCGACTTGGCGATCCACCGCCAGTCGCGCAGCGGACGGTCGATGACGTTGAAGAAGGTGTGGCCGCCGATATGGCTCGCCTGCACGGCACCGAGCCGGAGCGCGAACTCGCTGGGGCAGAGCCGCACGTCGACGGGCACCACGTTCAGCTTGTTCAGGGTCTCGACAAGCTGATGCTCGGCCGCCGGCGGCAGGGCGACGATGACGGTGTCGATGCCGTAGAGCCGCACGTCGCGCACCAGATCGTCGACCGAGCCCAGGATGGCGTGGCCCATGCAGCGCCGCGGCAGGGAGGCTGCGTCATCGTCGTAGACGCCCAGGATGCGCGGACCACCCGGGGCGGAATTCAAGCCGCGCAGCAGCCGCTGGGCCATGGGGCCGGAGCCGATGACGGCGACCCGCTCGCCCAGGCGGCCGGCACGATGCCAGTTCTTGACCTGGTGGTTGAGCGCGACGCGGCTCGCCACGATCACGGCCGCGCCGAGGGAGAACCACAAGGCGGTCCAGGGTCCGTTGGTGGCCGTGATCGGATCGAAGAAGAAGGCGGCGACGAACAGCGTACCCAGCGTCAGCAGCCAGCCGAGCAGCGACCGGCCGATCGAGGCGCCGAGATCGCTGAAGTGGCGAAAGCGATAGGCGCCGGTGAGGCGCAGGAAGTTGCTGGCGAGCAGTGCGCCCAGTAGGACGACGAGGCCTTCGAGGCGCCAGTCGACGGTCGAGGTGTCGAGATGGATCGCGGCCGCGCCGGCGCCCAGGATGGCTGCGATGTCGAGACCCGAGACGAAGCGGCAGACAACTGCTTCAGAAACAGTCCGGCCCTGGCGCGGCGGACCGGCATCCCAATCGACGATCGCGACATCGTGGTCGCGGTCGCTGCCGGTTGGTTGTTCGAGATCGAGTGCTCTCGATCTCGCCAAGACGCCACGCTTCATGAGAACTCTCCGCAGAGCTGTGCGGCCATTGAACGGCCGTGCCTTCGAGATAGGAGCGATTCTCCACGGCACCTGCGGATGGTGTTGTGATCATGCTGGGACGCCTTTTGGCGTCCTGTGATCATGCTGGGGCTGCTAGATTCGTCTCGGAGAGGTGACACGTCCTTCATGCTCCTCTCCCCCTAGCGGGGGAGAGGTCGGGTGAGGGGGTTGCACGAGCTGTCGAAGCCCCCTCACCTAGCCTCTCCCCCTAGCGGGGGAGAGGAACATGAGTTGGGAGGAATGAGCAAAACTACGCCGCGACGGTATCGTCAGCGCAGGCCAGCACCTGCGATGCGAATTGATGCGGCGTGCGCGACGACGCGAAGTCGGCGGCAGACGACAGATCGATGAAGGTTTGCGGTCCACCGTCGACCATGCGCTCGATTTCTGCCGCAAGTTTGACGGGATCCGACGAATCGGCGACCAGGCCGAGGCGATGATCGCGCGTCAGGCGGCCGACCAGACCGAACGACTGGGCCAGCACCGGCCGTCCGGCCCGCGCGGCCCACAGCAGCACGCCGCTCGAGCCGACGAAGCGTTGATAGGGCGCCAGGATGACTGCGCTCTGAGTGACAAGACTGTCGAGCTCGGCGCGATCGAGCCGCCGATCGTCGATGCGCAGCCACAGATCGGACTGCTCGCGGGCCAGCGCATCGCGGCGCGTCTCGATCGCCTCGCGGATCGCAGGATCGATGCGGCCGGCGAACAGCACGGCGACGCGGGCGGCGATCCGCTGCGGCAGCAGACGGAGCGCATCGAGCACCATCAGCGGGCCCTTGCGCTCCGTCAGATAGCCGAACAGCAGGAAGGCGATACGGCCAGCCGGCACGACGTCGGCCGAAACCACGGTGGCGGCCGAATCGGCTGGCGGATGCGCCGGATCCGGCAGTGCTTGCACCTTGCCGCCATGCCGGTAGTGGTCGGCCGCGTGCGCTGGAAAGAACGGGTCGAGCGACAGGATTGTCGCCACGGCCGGATTGCGCAGCATCATGCGGTAAAGCAGGTCCTTGCGCACATCGCGCAGCCATTCGCCCAAGCCAGGCCGGTAATCGCCGAAGGCCCTGTAGTGCACGGAAGGGCGGAACAGAATGCCGGCGAGAGGCTTGCCGTGGGTGCGCAGCCCGAAGGCAAGCGGCAGGCTGAGCAGGTCGAGGCACAGGAAAAAGCCCATGTCGGCGCCGCTGCGCTGCAGGTAGCGCCGCATGACCCACCAGCGGGCAAAGGCCGCCAGCGACAGCGAGCGATGACTGCACAGCTTCACCTCGCTCGGTTTCATGGCGATGAAGCGGACGCGACCGTCGGCGACGGGCGGTATCGACCGCGAGAGCGTCGCGCACAATGCCGGGGGCGCCAGCACCGCGATCGCCGCCGCCTGGTCGTTGGTGGCGACGAAGTCGACCAGATGCTGCAGCCATTCCTGCGAATGGCCTTCGACATCAGGCTCGAAGACCAGGATCTCGCGCTTACTTGGCGGCAGCGACGGCATCGAGGCGGTCCACGAGATGGCCGAGGATACGCGGCTTGGCATAGTTGGCTTCGACGAATTCGCGGCCGCGCCGGCCGAGCTCCTGGCGCAGGAGGCTGTCGTCGGCGAGGCGTATCACGGCTTCGGCGAAGGACGGTGCGTCGTCAGGCGGCACGCACAGGAAGGCCCCGCTCTGGCGCTGCAGGTTCCACAGCACGCTGTCCGGCAAGGCCGTCGCCACGAAGGGGCGGCCAACCGCCATGATGTTGAAAACCTTGGAGGGAACGGCGAACGCCGCCGCATCGGGCCGCTGCGGCACCAGATGAATGTCTCCGGCTGCGAGCGCCGTGCCCAGTGCTTCGTTGGGCTGCAACTCGGCAAGCTGGATGTTGGTGAGGCCGAGGCTCTTGATCTGGTCGAGAAGCTCGCTGGCCTGGTTGCCGTTGCCGCGCAGCACGATTTCGATGTCCAGCCGCCGGTCGGCCAGCTCGCGAGCCAGCGCCACCACCTGGCCAAGGCCCTGCTTGCGGCCGAGATTGCCGCTATACAGCACCTTCACGCTCGATCGGGTAACGGCAGGGATGACCCGGATATGGTCGGTGTCGACCCACAGCGGGATGACCTCGATGGGCACCGTGATGCCGATGCTGCGCAACTGGTCCTTCATCTCGGACGACAGGACAGCGACGAGGTCGGTTCGGTTGAGGATCGTGCGTTCGGCCGCGCGCATGAGCCGAGCCATGTGGCCGCCGCCGACCATGCCGAGCTTCTCGGCCAGGCCCGATTGGATGTCATGCACGACGGCAACGCAGACGCCGCCACGACGCCGGGCCGCCACACCCAGCGCCACGGACAGGATCGACGGGCAGAGGGCCAGCACGACGGGATGACGCTTGACGCGGCCTGTGATCAGCCCCGCCAGGCCGCGCAGCAGGAACTCGCCCTCATTGACCATGCGCGCGACAGCCGATCCGCTGCGCGGCGGACCGGCGCTGAGGCGTTCGACCGTGACGCCGCAGACCGTTTCGCGCCGGCACCGTCCGTCGCGATAGGCGGGAAAGACGTCGTCATGCGGATAGTGCGGCAGGCCGCTCACCACCGTGGTCGGCCGGCCGTGGGCCGCCAGCCATTCGGCGATGTCGGTGCTGAAAGGCGCCGAGCCGATCAACTCCGGCCAGTAGTAGCGGGAGACGAACAGAACGCTTGAGAGATCGCTCATGGTTCAGGTGCGGGCGCCCGCACCGCTACGCTTGGCTTCGAAGAACGGGTCGCCGTATGAGTACTGGCGGTATTGCTTGGAGACCACGCGCGACATCACCACGCCCGCGATGTCACCCTGGGCGTCGATGATCTGCTTCAGGGCCTCGATCACAGCCTCCTGCCGCGTATGGCCCCAGCGCACGACGAACACGACCTTCTCGACCAGGCGGCTGAGCGACAGCACGTCGGCCGTCACCAGCGCGGGCGGCGTGTCGAGGATGATGAATTCGTAGTGCTGTTCCAGCGCCTCGAGGAGATGGCGCATGCGATCGGAACTCAGCAGGTGCGCCGAACGCGGGCTCCACGGTCCGGACGGCATCACGTCGACACCCGACAAGGCGTCGTGATGGATGGTGTTCTCGAGGTCCGACGCCTTGTCGACCAGCAGGCTGGCCAGGCCGTCGCGGTTGGAGCAGCGGAAGATCTGATGCAGCCGCGGGCTGCGCCAGTCGCAATCGATCAGCAGCACGCGCTTGCCGTTGCTCGCCAGCAGACGGCCGAGCGAGGCCACCATTACCGACTTGCCTTCCGATGGCGTGGCCGAGCTGATCAGGATGGTCTTGGGCGAGTTGGCAGTCTCGGACAGCTCGACCCCGATATGCAGGCGGCGCAGCGCCTCGCTGTAGGCCGAGGTCGGCTGGCGCAGCACCTGCATGGCCGGCTGCTGGCGGCCGGCGACCTGCGGCACCATCGCCATGACGGGCAGGCCGGTGAGGGCCTCGATCTGGTCGGCGCGGCGGAAGGTATGGTCGCCGCCTTCGCGCAGGAGCGCGATCGTGACGCCGATCATCATGCCACCGGCAACGCCCAGCAGCGCAAGCAGTGCCTTCGGTGGATAGGACGGCGCCTGGGCCGGCGCGGCCGGAGAGACCAGCTTGGCGTTGGCCGTCAGGATGTCCTCGGCGCCGGTGCTCTGCTTGGCGCGCAGCAGCATGGCCTCGAGCAGATTGCGGTTCACGGTGGCGTCGCGCTCCAGCGCCTCGAGACCGATGCCCTTGTCGTTCACCGCGCCCATCTGCTTCTTCAGCGTCTCGAA
>DATGZZ010000248.1:0-11949 GCA_035296945.1 Reyranella sp. | reverse complement strand
TCGGTGCAGCGCGAGACGGTCGCTTTGCCCGACGGCAAGGCCACGACCGAGCGCACGCGCATCACCCTACTGACCGACCGCGGCCTGCAGCAGTTCATCCTCGAGGAGGCCGAGAATCTGCAGTTCGCCGACGCCGCCCTGCGCGAGAAGGTCGCCAACGCGCTGCTCGCCATCCAGACCAACCGCGCCAAGGATGCGCGCACCATCGAGCTGTCGGCGCGTGGGCAGGGCCAGCGCACGGTGCGCGTGGCCTACATCGTCGAGGTGCCGGTGTGGAAGGCGTCCTACCGCCTGACGCTCGCGGCTGATCCCGCGGCCGCGCGCTCGGCCTTGCAGGGCTGGGCGACCGTCGAGAACCTGAGCGGCCAGGACTGGAAGGACGTCGACCTGACGCTGGTCTCCGGCCGGCCCGTCGCCTTCCGGCAGGCGCTCTACGAGGCCTACTACGTCAAGCGGCCCGAGGTGCCGATCGAGGTCGCGGGCCGGCTGATGCCCGGCGTCGATCGCGGCGGCGTCGAGGCGCAGGACCGCATGAAGGCCGCACCGCCGCCACCGCCGTCTCCCGCGCCGGCGCCTTATCGCCCGCAACAGGAGCGAGGTGCGGCCGCCGCGACGATGGCGCCGCCGCCGGCCGCTGCCGTCGCCGCCGACCAGTTCGAGGCGACCGATGCCGCGACGCAGGTCGTGTTTCGCTTTCCGCGCAGCGTGAGCGTCGCCAACGGCCGCACGCTCTCGATCCCGATCATCGATCGCCAGATGCCGGTGCAGCGGCTCGCGCTCTACCAGGCCGAGACGGCGCCCCGAAATCCGCTGGCGGCGATCCGCATCACCAACGACGGCGACAGCGGCCTGCCGGCCGGCCTGATCACGCTCTACGAGCGCGACAAGGCGGGCTACGTCGCCTATGTCGGCGACGCGCGGCTGTCGGGCTTCCCGGTCGGCGAGACGCGTCTGCTGGCCTATGCGCTCGACGAGAAGATCGTGATCGAGCGCGATGCCGCGCAGACCGACCGCATCGCCACGGGCACGATCGCCCAGGGCGCGCTCCGCCTGTCGCGCGTCGTGCGCCAGACCGTGACCTATCGCGTAAAAGGTCCGGCCAAGGAGCCGCGCCAGCTCGTGATCGTGCAGCGCCGCCTGCCGGGCTGGACCCTGGTGAAGCCCGAGCCGAAAGGCGTCGAGCTGAGCGAAGGCAACTACCGCATCACCTTCCAGCTCCCCGGTGGCGACCAGACCCAGACCTTCGAGGTCATCCAGGAGCAGACCCAGCAGCAGGAGCTGCGCCTGGTCGACGGCGCGGCCGACCAGATCCGGGTCTACGCCCAGGCGCGCGAGTTCGACGCCAAGACGCGCGAGGCGCTGACCAGGATCCTGCAGCTGCAGGCCGCGGTCAGCGACGCCCAGCGCAAGGTGACGCAGGCCGATGGCGAGCGCACGCAGATCGTGCAGGAGCAGGCCCGCCTGCGCGACAACCTCGCGCGCGTGCCGGCCAACAGCGACCTGCAGCGCCGCTATCTCGCGACCCTGGACAAGCAGGAGACCGACCTCGAGGCGATCACCAAGCGCCGCGCCGACGCGGAGAAGGGCGTCGAGGCGGCGCGCGAGGCGTTGCGCAGCTACGTGGCGCAGCTCGGCTAGAGCATGATGGGTCCAGCTGGAATCAGCTGGACCCATCATGCCTGCTGCAACACGCATCCCCGGTGCGCGCGAATACGATGAGATGGAACCGCATGCGGTTCCATCTCATCGCATTCCGCTCTAGCCGGCGCGCAGTGTCCTGACGGCGTCGTCGCGCCGGAACAGGTAGAGCAGGGCACGCAGCGCCGCGCCCCGCTCCGACTGCAGGTCGGGATCGCGTTCTATGACGAGGCGCGCGTCATCGCGCGCCGCCTGCAGGAGCTCGCCGTGGGCCGCGAGGTCGGCCAGCCGCATGTCGGGCAGGCCGCTTTGCCGGGTGCCCAAAAGCTCGCCGGCGCCGCGCAGGCGCAGGTCCTCCTCGGCGATGCGAAAGCCGTCCTCGGTCTCGCGCATGATGGCGAGCCGCGCCTTGGCGGTCTCGCCGAGCGGCTGGGCGTAGAGCAAGAGGCAGGTCGACTTGGCCGCGCCTCGACCGACGCGGCCGCGCAGCTGATGGAGCTGGGCCAGGCCAAAGCGTTCGGCGTGCTCGATCACCATCACGGTCGCGGCCGGCACGTCGACGCCGACCTCGATCACGGTCGTCGCCACCAGGATCGACAGTCGTCCTTCGGCGAACGCCGCCATGGTCGCCTCGCGCTCGGCGCCCTTCAGGCGGCCGTGCAGCAGGCCGACCTTGCCGGGAAAGCGCGCGCCCAGAAGACGAAAGCGCTCCTCGGCGTTGGCGAGGTCGATGTCCTCGGATTCCTCGATCAGCGGGCACACCCAGTAGACGCGCCCGCCGGTCGCGATCTGCCGGCCGACGGCGTCGGCCACCTCGGCGATGCGCTCGAGCGGAAGGGTGCGGGTGTCGATCGGCTGGCGGCCGGCCGGCTTCTCGGTGAGCTTCGAGACGTCGAGGTCGCCATAGGCCGCCAGCATCAAGGTGCGCGGGATGGGCGTCGCCGTCATCACCAGCAGGTCGACGGCATGGCCCTTGGACGACAGCGCCATGCGCTGGTGCACACCGAAGCGATGCTGCTCGTCGACCACGGCGAGTGCCAAGTCGGCGAACTCGACCTCTTCCTGGACGAGCGCGTGTGTGCCGACGACGAGATGGATCGAGCCGTCGGCCAGGCCGGCCAGCGTTTCTTTCTTCTGCTTCTGGCCGTCGCGGCCGGTCAGCAGAGCGAGCCGCACGCCGGCGGCTTCGGCCAGCGGCGCGATGGTGGCGTGATGCTGGCGCGCTAGAATCTCGGTCGGCGCCATCAGCGCGGCCTGGGCGCCAGCCTCGACGCAGATCAGCATGGCGAGCAGGGCGACCAGGGTCTTGCCGCTGCCGACATCGCCCTGCAGCAGGCGGATCATGCGCTCGGGCTTGGCCATGTCGGCTTCGATCTCGGCGACTGCCGTCTTCTGGCTCGGCGTCAGTTCGAAGGGCAGGGCTTTCAGCACCTTGGCACGCAGGCGGCCGTCGCCCTTGGTGACATGGCCTGCGACGGTGCGGTTGTGGTGGCGCACCAGGGCGATGGCGAGCTGGCTGGCCAGAAGCTCGTCGAAGGCAAGACGCGCGCGCGCCGGATGCATGGGCGAGAGGTCGCTCTCCTCGTCCGGCGCGTGGGCGCGGGCGAGCGCCGCACGCCAGCCGGCCCACTTGTTGCGCTTGTGGAAAGCCGCGTCCTGCCACTCCGGCAGTTCGGGCGAGCGCTCGACAGCGGCGGCGATGGCCTTCTGCACCGGCCGCTGCGTCAGGCCGGCGGTCAGGCCGTAGACCGGCTCGACGCGCAGGATCTGCTCGCGCTGGTCGAGCGGCACGACGTGGTCGGGGTGCGTCATCTGCACCTCGCCCTGGTAGATCTCGACCTTGCCGCTCACCACGCGGACCTCGCCCGGCGGCAGGAGCTTCTTCAGGTAGTCCTCGCGGCCGTTGAAGAAGGTGAGGCAGAGCCGGCCGGTCTCGTCGCTGCACCACACGCGGTAGGGCTGGCGCGGATTGCGCGGCACCAGGTGCTCGTCGACCGTCACGGTCATGGTGGCGATTTCGCCCGCCTTGGCGTGCACCACCTCGGGCGCATGGCGCCGGTCGACCACGGCAAAGGGCAGGTGCCACAGAAGATCGACGACCAGTGGGCCTGCAAGTTTCTCCACGAGCTTGCCCAGCCGCGGCCCGATGCCGGGCAGCGACGTGGTCTGGGCGAACAGGGGCGTGAGGCTCTGCGGACGCATGGTTGCTAGGCTTTCAGGCCGCGTGACTTCACCATCGCCGCCACCTATATGCTACGCCGCTTTCTGGGGAAAACATGACGCGCGAGACCGATCTCGAGACGCGGCGTAAGCGTTTGCTTTATCGCAGCGTCTATCGTGGCAACAAGGAGAACGACATCCTCCTGGGCCAGTTCGCGCGCGCCCATATTGCGGAGTTCGGCTCAGTCGAGCTCGATCAATACGAGCGGCTGCTGGCGGCGGGCGACAACGAGATCTTCGATTGGGTCACCGGCCAGGCGGAGATCCCGCCCGAGGCCGACTCCCCGGTGCTGCGCAGGCTAAAAGCGTTCCGCGTGAGGTTCTAGTGGCGCCTCTTTCCGAGACCCTTGCTGCCATCCATCGCAAGCCCGGCCGCTGGACGATCGCCGGCCTGCCCGAGGGCGCCGACGCTTTGGCGCTGGCCGAGCTCGTCCGCACCACCGGCGGGCAGGACATCCTGCACGTGGCGCGCGACGGCCAGCGCCTGGAGCGCCTGCAGGACGGCCTGCGATTCTTCGCGCCCGAGCGCGAGGTCCTGGTCTTCCCGGCCTGGGACTGCCTGCCCTACGACCGGATGTCGCCGCATCCCGACATCGTCGCCGAGCGCCTGGAGACCCTGGTGCGCCTCGCGCAGCCCAAGAAAGCCGGCGCACCGGCCCGCGTCATCCTCGCCTCCGTAGGCGCTGCTTTGCAGAAGGTGCCGCCGCGCAGCCTCTACGCCGAGGCAGCGGTGGTGCTGAAGAAGGGCCAGGCGGTCGATGTCAACTGGCTGACCAAATTCCTGGGCGAGAACGGCTACGGCCGCTCCGAGACCGTGATGGAGCCAGGCGAGTTCGCCGTGCGCGGCGGCCTGGTCGATCTCTTCCCGCCCGGCACGGACGAACCCTTGCGGCTCGATTTGTTCGGCGACGCGCTGGAGGAGATCCGCTCGTTCGATCCGATGAGCCAGCGCTCGACGGGCACGCGCGAGGAGGTCGTGGTGCTGCCGGTGAGCGAGGTGCTGCTCACCAAGGACAGCATCGCGCGCTTCCGCGGCGGCTATCGTGAGCTTTTCGGCAATGCCACCGACGATGCGCTCTACGAGGCGGTGTCGGCGGGCCAGCGCCATGTCGGCATGGAGCACTGGCTGCCGTTGTTCCATGAGCGGTTGGAGACCCTGCTCGACTACTGCGCCGAGGCCATTGTCACGGCTGATCACCAGATCGCCGAAGCCTTCGAGGCGCGGCACGATCTCATCACCGACTACTATGACGCCAGGCTGAAGACCGGCGGCAAGGGTGGCATGAGCGGTGCCGCCGACTACAAGCCCGTGCCGCCGGAACGGATCTACCTGAAGCCATCGGAGTGGGATCACCTGCTCGAAGGCCACGCCGTCGGGCAGTTCACAAGCTTCGATGCCGCGCCCGACGCGCCGAACACGATCGATCTCGCCGGCCGCCGCCACGAGGGCTTTGCCCGGGCGCGCACGGCGACGGGCGTCAACCTCTTCGATGTGGTGGCCGAGCATGTGAAGGCGGCCAATGCCGGCGGCCGGCGCGTGCTGGTCGCCGGCTACACCGAAGGCTCGGCGAGCCGCCTGCAGCACCTGCTGCAGGAGCATGGCGCCACGACGCCGGTGCCCGTTGCCGACTTCGCCACGGTGCAGGGCCTGCCGCCGGGCGCGCTCGGCGTCGCCGTCTGGCCGGTCGAGCACGGCTTCGTGCTCGATGGCCTGGAAGTCATCGGCGAAGAGGACATCATCGGCGATCGCCTGTCGCGGCCGGCAAAGAAGCGCCGGCCGTCCGAGCGCTTCATCGCCGAGGCAGCGGCCTTGAGCGAAGGCGACCTGGTCGTCCATCGCGAGCACGGCGTCGGACGATACGAAGGCCTGGTCACACTGGAGATCCAGTACGCGCGGCACGACTGCCTCCGGCTGACCTACGAAGGCGGCGACAAGCTCTTCGTGCCGGTCGAGAACATCGACGTGCTGAGCCGCTACGGCTCGGCGGAGGAGGGCGCGGCCCTCGACCGCCTGGGCGGCGTCGCCTGGCAGTCGCGCAAGGCACGGCTGAAGCAGCGCATCGCCGACATGGCCGACCGGCTGATCAAGATCGCGGCCGAGCGCGCCATCCGCCGCGGCGAGACGATGAGCCCGCCCGAAGGCGCCTACGAGGAATTCTGCGCCCGCTTCCCCTATGCCGAGACCGACGATCAGCTGCAGGCCATCTCCGACGTGCTGGACGACATGTCCTCCGGCAAGCCGATGGACCGGCTGATCTGCGGCGACGTCGGCTTCGGCAAGACCGAGGTGGCGTTGCGCGCGGCCTTCGTGGCCGCGCTGTCGGGCAAGCAGGTCGCGGTGATCGCGCCGACCACGCTGCTCGCGCGCCAGCATCACCGCACCTTTAGCGAGCGCTTCCAGGGCCTGCCGGTGCGCATCGGCCGCCTGTCGCGCCTGGTCGCCGCCAAGGAGGCCAAGGCCACCAAGGAGGCGGTCAAGGAGGGCGCCGTCGACATCGTGATCGGCACCCACGCGCTGCTGGCCAAGAGCATCGAGTTCAAGGACCTCGGCCTCTTGATCGTCGACGAGGAGCAGCATTTCGGCGTCAGCCACAAGGAGCGCCTGAAAGAGCTGCGCGCCGACGTCCATGTGCTGACGCTTACCGCCACGCCGATCCCGCGCACGCTCCAACTGGCGCTGACCGGCGTGCGCGACATGAGCCTGATCGCCACGCCACCGGTCGATCGCCTGGCCGTGCGCACCTTCGTCACGCCGTTCGACGGTGTGACCATCCGCGAGGCGCTGCTGCGCGAGCAGTATCGCGGCGGCCAGAGCTTCTATGTATGTCCGCGCATAGAAGACATGGCGCAGATCGCGGTCGAGCTGCGCGAGCTGGTGCCCGAGATCCGCATGGCCATGGCGCACGGCAAGCTCGCGCCGACGACCATCGAGAACACCATGCAGGACTTCGTCGACGGCAAGTTCGACGTGCTGCTGTCGACCAACATCGTCGAAAGCGGACTCGATATCCGCAACGCCAACACCATGGTGATCCATCGCGCCGACATGTTCGGCCTGGCCCAGCTCTACCAGCTCAGAGGCCGCATCGGCCGCGGCAAGATGCGGGCCTATGCCTACCTCACCGTGCCACCCGGCCGCGCCCTGAACGAGACGGCGTCCAAGCGGCTGGAAGTCATGCAGACCCTCGACACCTTGGGGGCGGGCTTCCAGCTCGCCAGCCACGATCTCGACATCCGCGGCGCCGGCAACCTTTTGGGCGAAGAACAGTCCGGCCACATCCGCGAGGTCGGCATCGAGCTTTACCAGCAGCTCCTGGAGGAGGCGGTGGAAGCGGCGCGCGGGCAGGCGCGCGAGGCCGAACGCGCCGACTGGTCGCCGCAGCTCAATCTCGGTATCCCGGTGCTGCTGCCCGAGGAATACATCGCCGACCTCTCGGTGCGCATGGGCCTCTACCGGCGCATCGGTGCGCTCGCCAACCAGGCCGAGGTCGACTCGTTCGCCGCCGAACTCGTCGACCGCTTCGGCAAGATGCCGCCCGAGGCCGAGTTCCTGCTGAACACCGTGGCGCTGAAGGTGCTGTGCCGTTCGGCGGGCGTCGATCGCATCGACGCCGGCGAGAAGGCGGTCGTGCTGTCGCTGCACGACAACAAGTTCGCCAAGCCCGACAAGCTCATCGCCTGGCTGCAGAAGAACGCGCCTTTGGTGCGCCTGCGGCCCGACCACCGCGTGATCGTGCAGCGCGCCTGGAACGACGAGCGCCAGCGGCTTTCGGGCGTGACGTCGATCGTTTCCTCTTTGGCGAAGCTCGCGGCCTGAGCAGCGGGCGCACGGCTCGCGCGGCGCAACGCAGCAGCCAGTCGCTGAGCCGCGTGGCGCCCGAGGCGCGGGCGAGGGCGACAGCGCCGACGGCCAGGATCAGCACCACCGTCGCATCGCTGTCGAGCTTGCTCTTCTTCGCGCCGGCGATCTCGCCGATCGCCGCGTGGAGCAGGTTGGCGTAGGCAAGCCGCGCCGGCAGCGGCGCACGGGCGATGTCGGAGGGCAGGGCGGCGAGCACGCAGGTCGGCGCGCTGGCGACCAGCTCGGCCTTGTCGAGATAAGCCTTCAGCACCGCGGCAGGCGCCGCGCCGCGCAATCGCGTGCGCAGGCCGGTGCCGGCGATTATCGCCTCGGTGAACAGGTCGTCCTTCGAGCTGAAATGAGCATAGAAGGCGCCGCGCGTGAGGCCGGCCGCCAGCATGACGTCGTCGATGTTGGTGCCGGCATAGCCGCGCAGGCGGAACAGCCGGCCAGCGTGATCGAGGATTTCGGCCCGCGTGCGGGCGGTTCGGGCGGGGTTTTGAGGCATAGTATGTTGATTATCATACCATATGATAATCAGCATATCACCTGGGAGCGCGGGCCTCAGGCCCGCATTCATGAGCGGGCCGGAGGCCCGCGCTCCCAGAATTAAGCCGTCGACTGCGCCGCGCTGGTGGCCGCGTCGCGTTCGGCGAGGTTGAAGACCTCGACGAAGGCCGACGGCGGCTGGGCACCGGAGACGGCGTACTTGCGGTTGACGATGAAGCAGGGGACGCCGTTGATGCCGAGGCGGCGGGCATAGACGTCGGAGGCCACGACTTCCTGGCGGCCCTCGTCGCTCATCAGGTAGCGCCGCGCGCGCAGCTCGTCGATGCCGACGCGCACGGCGCATTCGACCACCGTCTCCATGTCGCCGATGTCGCGGCCTTCCTCGAAATAGAGCTTGAACAGCTCGGCCACGGTCTCGTCCTGGACGTTGTTCTTGGCGCTCCAGTGCACCAACCGATGCGACAGGACGGTGTTGGGCGTGCGCCGGATGCGCGAGAACTGGAATTCGATGCCGGCCTCGCGGCCGCTCTCGGCGATCGCCTGGTAGATCTGGCGCGGCCGGTCGCCGCCGCCGAACTTGGCGCGCACATAGTCGTCGCGCGTCATGCCTTCGGGCGGCATGTCGGGATTGAGCTGGAACGGGCGCCAGGCCACGGCCACGTCGGTGCGGCCGCTCTGCATCAGCGCGCGCTCGAACCGCCTTTTGCCGATGTAGCACCAGGGGCAAATCGTGTCGGAAACGACGTCGACGTAAATCATGCGGCGAGTTTACGCCTTTCGCGCCAGTGCAGAAAGAGAGCCGAACCCGCGACCACCCCCAGGGCAATGGATGTCAGCCATGCAGCGGCGGGCCAGCCGCCCGATGCAACCAGGGCGCCGGTGATCGGCGGACCGATCAGGCCGCCGAGGTTGGAACCCTGCATCAAGAGGCCGGTCGACGCGCCCACCAGCTCGGGCCGCGGCGAATGGACCGGCAGGCCGGTGAACAGCGCACCGGGCACCACGCCGATCACGGCCGAATAGATCCCCGCCAACACCAGCCGCCACAGGTCGGGCACGCCGTCGACGAAGATGCCGGCGGCGCAGAACGCCATGGAGATCGCCGCCCCGGCGATCACCGCGGCGCGCGGCAGGCCACGCTGCAGCAGGATGCCGGCCAAGAGGTTTCCGGCCACGTTCACCGCCGTCACCAGCGCCGTGACGATCGCCGCCGTGGCGGTCGAGAAGCCCAGGCGCTCGACCTGCAAGGTCGGCAGGAAGCCCACGATGGCAAGCCAGCAGCAGGAATAGGCGCCGAAGCAGATCGCTATCGCCATCGGCCCGCCGCTGCTCGCCACTTCGGCCATCTCGTGCAGGATCGGCCGCCGATTGGCCGGCTGGGCATCGAGCTCGTGCCGCGGCACGGCGCGCACGAGCAGTGCTGCGAGCATGGCCAGCGACGCGGCCGACGCCACCAGCCAAACCGCCCGCCATGACGTCTCGGGCAGGATCACGGCCGCGATCAGCATCATGGCGCCCGCGCCGGCCGGCATGTACGAGGTCCAGATCGTCATGGCGCGATGCCGGTCATGCGGCTCGGTGACGCTCAGCACCAGAGTGGGAACCGACACCGTGACGACGATGAAGCCCAGGCCCTCGAGGAAGCGCCAGACCAGCAGCAGATCGATGCTGTCGGCGAAGGCGCCGAACAGGCTCGCGACGCCGCATAACGCCGTGCCCAGCACGACCAGACGGCGATGGCCGAAGCGGTCGACGGTGAGGGCGATCGTCATGCCGCCGATGGCGGCCGTCAGGTTGACCATCGCCAACAACCAGCCGGCCTGGCGCAGGTCCGCCCCCAGATCCTTGAGGAGCGACGGGATCGAAGGCGGCACCTTGCCGACATGGAACGCCGCCACCATGCCGGCAGCGACCAGCAGGCCGACCAGCGCCCAGGGAGTTCGCGATGCGCTCAGTACTGCACCCGTGCGGTCATGGCGCCGTCGACGATGAAATTGGTCCCGCTCACGAACGAGGCCTGGCTGCCGGCCAGGAACACCACACACGACGCGACCTCCTGCGGCGTGCCCATGCGGCCGCTCGGGTTGCGCGCCAGCATGCGCTTATAACGCTCGGCGCCGGCATCGCGCTGGCGGCCCCAGGTGTTGCCGTCCTCCAGGATGGTGCCGGGCGACACGACGTTGGCGCGCACGCCCTTGGATGCCATGTCGATGGCGAGCGACTTGGCGAACGGCACCAGCGCCGCCTTGACCGAGCGGTAAGGCGAGGTCGGGCCCGAGATCTCGACGAACGACACGGTGCCGATGATGGTGAGGGTGGCGCCAAGCCCTGTCTTCTCGAGGTGCGGGCGCGCGTGGTGGGCCGCGTTCACCGTCGAGACGATGTCGATGTCGATCGCCTTGCGCCAGCCCGCCTCGGTGTCCTCGGTGCCGAGCGCGCTGACATTGGCGACGAAATGGTCGATGCCGCCGCTGCCGGCGAAGTCGTCGATCCACTTCTTCAGCGCGGTGTTGTCGGTGACATCGAGTGCGCTGCCCTCGACCCGATGCTGCTGGGATCGCCAGTCCGCCTCGCGCTCCTTGACGAGCTTGGCATCGCGCGCACAGAAACCGACGACCGCGCCTTCGGCCAAAAAGGCATCGACGATGGCGCGGCCAATGCTCTTGGTGCCGCCGGTGACCAGCACACGCTTGCCCTTGAGACCGAGATCCATAATTCCCCCGAAACCGACGCTCGCCTATAAGGCCTGATGATGCAGCGGGCGCATCAAACTAGGGAGCGGCAGCGATGTCCAAGCGATTCGACCTGACGGGCAAGGTTGCCCTGGTCACCGGCGCATCGTCGGGACTGGGTGTGCACTTCGCACGTACGCTTGCCGCCGCGGGCGCTTCCGTCGCCATCGCTGCACGGCGCGTCGAACGGCTCTCCTCTCTACAGGCGGAATTGCAGACGCCAGACGCCGATGCTGTCGCTGTCGCGCTCGACGTTCAGTCGGGTGACTCGATCACCGCGGCGTTTGCGGCGGTGGAACAGGCGCTGGGCCCGATCGACATCGTGGTCAACAACGCCGGCATCTCGATCGTGAAGCCGGCGCTCGAGATGCCGGTCGAAGACTGGGACGCCGTCGTCAACACCAACCTGCGCGGTGCCTGGCTGGTGGCGCAGGCGGCGGGCAAGCGCTGGCTGATGGGCAAGCGCCCCGGCGTGATCGTCAACATCGCCTCGATCCTGGGCCTGCGTACGATCGGCCAGGTGGCGCCCTACAATGCCTCGAAGGCCGGACTGATCCATCTTACGCGCGCACTCGCCATGGAATGGGCGCGCCACGACATCCGCGTGAACGCGATCTGCCCGGGCTACATCGAGACCGAGATGAACGGCGACTTCTGGAAGACGCCCGCCGGCCAGCGCCTGATCGACCGCATCCCGCAACGCCGCATCGGCAAGCCCGAGCATCTCGACGGCGCCCTGTTGCTGTTGGCCTCGGACGCAGGCACCTTCATGACCGGCAGCGTGCTCACCGTGGACGGAGGCCATACCGTCAGCTCGCTGTAGGAGGGGAGTTGGCCAGCTCGTCGATCGACCCGACGCCGCGGGTGCGGCCACCCAAGCTGATCTACGCGGTGGACGAATGGCCGCCGCCGCTGCAGCTCGCGTTGCTCGGCGCTCAGTACGCGGTGATGAGCGCCATCTATCTCGTCCTGGTCGCCATCGTCCTGCGCAGCGCCAAGGTCGCCGAG
>DATGZZ010000247.1:0-5902 GCA_035296945.1 Reyranella sp. | reverse complement strand
CCTCGGCCTTGCTGGGCGGCTCCTTGAGGTATTCGCGAATGGCTGGCGCTGCGCCGTTCTTCTTCAGGAGCTCGAGCGTCTCGCGCGATTTGCTGCAGCGCGGGTTGTGCCAGATCGTGATGGTCATCCGTCTTCCCCGTCCCTCTTCCTCCTCCCCCGTCATACGGGGGAGGGTAGGGAGGGGGAGAGCCACACAATCGGTCGCGAAAATTTCTGATCTGAAACTTCCGGATACCTTTTCTGCGGCTTTCCCCCTCCGGCCCTGCGGGCCACCTCCCCCGTAAGACGGGGCAGGTAAGAAAGCAGAAGAGCAAGCCCGTCACTCCTCGTCCAGTGCATCGGGGCTCGCCGCATCGATCACCTTTTTGACAATATCGAAGGCAAAGCCGGCGCGGGCCATCGCGGCGAGGTCGCGCAGGCGCTTATCCTTGCGGTCCTTTTCCAGCCGGAACGGCCCGAGACGCCGCCGCCGCGCCAAGGCGACGGCCGCCTGCCATTCACGTTGCGTCGGATCGGTGTGGAGTTCCTCGTCCAGCGCCGCCATCGCGCGGTCGAGCGTGTCGCCGTCGACGCCGGCATGCCGGAGCTTCTGGCGTGTCAGCCGGCTCGACGTGCCGCGCCGATGCAGTGAGCGCGCCTTGGTCTGGGCAAACTCCTTGTCGTTGATGGCGCCCGCCTCGACGAACTTCGACACGATCGCCTCGATTGCCTGCGCGACGTTTTCCATCACCGGCGCATCGGCCATCTCGGCCTTGCGGACCCGACGGTTCAGCACACGGCGCAGGCCCTCGGCCGTCGCAGGATAGCGCTCCAGATAGAACGTGGCGGCGTTCTGCAGGTACTTCGCCGTGATCGGACGCGCCGGACGTCTCACGCTCAACCGCGCAGCGCGATGCCGACCATCGCCTGCAATTCGTCGATCGCGACGTCTGGATCGCCGACCTTGATCGTGCGCATGCCGAGCGCGCGGGCAGGCTTCAGGTTGATGCCGAGATCGTCGAGATAGACGCACTCTTCGGGCTGCACGCCCAAAAGGTCGCAGGCGTGCCGGTAGATGCGCGGATCGGGCTTGCGCAGGCCGAGCTTGCTCGATTCCACGACGTGCTCGAAGAGCATCATGATCTCGGCGACGTCCTTGGCCTTGTCGGCGCTGCGCGCCATGCCGGGCCCCTAGCCATGCTTCATGTTGTTGGTGATGCAGGCCACGCGGAAGGCGCGGCTGCAGCGCCGCAGCGCCTCGACCATCTGCGGCCGAATGTCGCCGCTCAGCGACTGCAGGATGCGCCAGCCGTCGAGTTTGTGACCCTGCTGGCGGGCCTCTTCCTCGAACAGTTCGACGAAGCCCTCGAGAGAAACCTCGCTGCGTTCCATTTTTGCCCACGCATTGGTGTCGCCATTGCGCGCATTGAGGCTGCGGATGAAATCTTTGGGAAGTCCGATCTCGGCCTCATACCGATTGAAGGCCTCGAACGGGCTCGAGAGGATCACGCCGCCGAAATCCCACAACACTGCGCGAGGGGTTTTTGCATGGCTAATATTCATGGAGGTGCGACCCTGTTTACCTTGTTCCTGCCCTAGTCGGCCCTTATTTCACGCCCTCCATAGGCGACGGGCTGATCAATGACCACCGTTCGCCATAACTCCGAAACGGGAACCAACCGAAATGACCGAAGCAGCGGTGCAGCCGCGCGGCAACGCAGTGGCAGAGGCGAGCAAGGCGGGAATGGGCGACATGGGCCGTGATACTGGCCGGTCCGACGGCCGCAACCGGCGGGCGGCGGAAACCCGCCGCAAGATCATTGCCGCTGCCAAGGCGATGATTTCCGAGACCAGCACGGCGCCCACCGTCGTGGCTGTGGCCAAGCGGGCCGACGTCTCGGTCCGGTCGGTTTTCCAGCACTTTGGCGATGTTGAGTCACTTTTCGTAACTGTCGTGGACAGTGTGCGTGACGACTTGGTCGTGCCGCCGCCCACCCCCAGCAACCGGCCGATGGCGACCCGCATCACCTCGGTGGTCGAGAACCTGGCGCAGGTGTTCGACAAGATCGTGCCGCTGCGCGTCGCGGCCGGCCAGTTCGTGAACCATCCGGCCCTGACCGAGCGCGCCAAGCTCTCCAAGGACCAGCTGCGCGAGGCCACCCTGGAGGCTTTTGCGCCGGAGTTCGCCGCCTTGAGCGAGCAGGCCAAGGAAGAGCTGCTGGACGCCATTGGCGCGGCCCTGTCGCTCGAGGCGTGGATCGTGCTGCGCCGCCGCGATGGGCTGAGCTTCGAGCGGGCCATCGCCGTGTGGCGGCTCACGCTGGAAGCCCTGCTGGCGCACGGCTTCGCGGCCGCCGCGACCGAATAACCTTCCCCTGGTCGCCAATTGACTTCGCCTTTGAGATCAGTGAGTTAAGGGCCCCAAAAGGGCGGGCAGCACGGGGAAAATGGCGACCAGCCAGCTTCACGAAGACTTTTCACGCGAGGAAGAGGTAAAGGCGGGGACCGACCGCGGTTTCGGTCTCGTCTTTGCCGGCTTCTTCGCCATCGTTGCCGCGATTTCGTGGTGGCGCGGCGGCTACATGTGGCACTACACGCTGCCGCTGGCGGCCGTCTTTCTGCTGGTGGCGCTGGTCTATCCGCGCATCCTGGCACCACTCAACCGGCTGTGGCTGAAGTTCGGGCTCCTGCTGTACAAGGTGATGAATCCTCTTGTGCTGGGGCTGCTGTTCTTCGTGACCATCATGCCGATCGGCCTCGTCATGCGCGCCATGGGCAAGGACTTCCTTCGCCTCAAGCGCGATCCCGCCGCCAAGACCTACTGGATTGACCGCGCCCCGCCCGGGCCGCCGCCGCAATCCATGAAAAACCAATTCTGATCTCGAAAGGACCGGCAATGGGCTCCATCATCGTCGAACTCTGGGCCTTCATGCGGGAACGCAAGAAGTTCTGGCTGCTGCCGATCCTGATCATGATGGTGATCTTCGGCGGCCTGATCGTGCTGACCAAGGGTTCGGCCATCGCGCCGTTCGTCTACACGCTGTTCTAGGAAGGAGCGGACGCCCTCATGCGCGTGCTCGGCATCTCGGCCTTCTATCATGACAGCGCCGCCGCGCTGATCGAGGACGGCCACCTCGTCGGCGCCGCGCAGGAGGAGCGCTTCACGCGCAAGAAGCACGATTCGGGCTTCCCGCAGCACGCCGTGCAGTACTGCCTCGACGAGGCCGGCATCAAGCTGGCCGACGTCGACTACGTCGCCTTCTACGACAAGCCGTTCCTGAAGTTCGAGCGCCTGCTCGAGACCTACCTCGCCTACGCGCCACGCGGCTTCCAGTCCTTCCGCATGGCCATGCCGCTGTGGCTGAAGGAGAAGCTGTTCCAGAAGACGCTGCTGCGCGATGAGATGAAGCACTGGCAGCCCGACTTCGACTGGCACAAGCGGCTGCTGTTCGGCGAGCATCACCAGAGTCATGCCGCGTCGGCGTTCTTCCCCTCGCCCTACGAAGAGGCCGCCGTGCTGTGCATGGACGGCGTCGGCGAGTGGGCGACGACGTCGCTGGCCTGGGGCCAGGGCAACAAGCTCGAGATGCTGAAGGAGATCCACTTCCCGCACTCGCTCGGGCTGCTCTATTCGGCGTTCACCTACTACACCGGCTTCAAGGTCAACTCCGGCGAGTACAAGGTCATGGGGCTGGCACCCTACGGCGAGCCCAAGTTCAAGGACCTGATCCTCGACAAGATCGTCGACCTCAAGGAGGACGGCACCTTCCGCCTCGACCAGCAGTATTTCGACTACTGCACGGGTCTGCGCATGACGAACGAGAAGTTCGGCGAGCTGTTCGGCGGCAAGGCGCGCAAGCCCGAGGAGCTTCTGACCCAGCATCACATGGATCTCGCGGCGTCGGTCCAGGCCGTCACCGAGGAGATCGTGATCCGGCTGGCGCGCTCGGTGAAGAAGGAAACCGGGGCGAAGAACATCTGCCTGGCCGGCGGCGTGGCGCTGAACTGCGTCGCCAACGGCAAGCTGCTGCGCGAGAACCTGTTCGACGGCATCTGGGTGCAGCCCGCGGCCGGCGATGCCGGCGGCGCGGTCGGTGCGGCCTACGCCGCCTACCACGGCTATCTCGGCCAGGGGCGCAAGCTCAACGGGCATCTCGACGGCATGGCCGGTTCCTATCTCGGCCCGGAATACACCGATGACGAGATCGAGAAGCGCCTGGTCGCGGCCGGCGGCAGGCTGACGCGGCTGACGCGCGACCAGATCATCGACCAGACGGCGCAGGCCCTGGCCGACGAGAAGGCGGTGGGCTGGATGCAGGGCCGCATGGAGTTCGGGCCGCGCTCGCTCGGCGCCCGCTCGATCCTGGGCGACGCGCGCTCGCCTAGCATGCAGAAGACGCTGAACCTCAAGGTCAAGTACCGCGAATCGTTCCGTCCCTTCGCCCCGGCGGTGCTGCGCGAGGACGTCGACAAGTATTTCGACATCAAGAGCGACAGCCCCTACATGCTGATGGTGGCGCCGGTGAACGAGGATCGCCGCCGCGCCATGAACGAGGCCGAGCAGGCGCTGTTCGGCATCGACAAGCTGAACGTGCCGCGCTCCGACATCCCGGCCGTGACCCACGTCGACTATTCGGCGCGCATCCAGACGGTGCACAAGGAAACCAACCCGGCCTTCCACGACCTGTTGTCGGCCTTCAAGGCCAAGACCGGCTACTCGGTGGTGGTGAACACCTCGTTCAACGTGCGCGGCGAGCCGATCGTCTGCACGCCCGAGGACGCTTTCCGCTGCTTCATGGGCAGCGAGATCGAGGTGCTGGTGGTCGGCAACTGCTTCCTCAGGAAGGAAGACCAGGACCCGGCGCTGAAGCTCGACTACAAGCACGCCTTCGAGCTCGATTAGCCGACGATGCGGACGGTCGTCTGCGATCGCCTGGGCGATCCTTCCGTCCTGAAAGTCCAAGACGTGCCGATCCCCGAGATCGGCCCTGCCGACGTGCTGATCAAGGTCGGCGCCGCTTCGGTGAACTTCCCCGACGTGCTGATGCTGACGGCTGACTACCAGCACAAGCCCGAGCTGCCGTTCATTCCGGGCATGGAGGGCGCAGGCACGGTCTCGGCCGTCGGCGCCGAGGTGAAGAACTGGAAGGCGGGCGATCGCGTGATCTTTGGTGTCCGCCCTGGCGCCTTCGCCGAATATGTGAAGGTGCCGGCGTCGGGCAACCTGATGCGTCTGCCGGCGGGCTGGTCCGACGCCGAGGGCTCGGCTTTCCGCGTCGGTGCCACCACCGCCTACCATTCGCTGGTCCATCGCTCCGCGCTGAAGCCGCGCGAAGTCCTGCTGGTGCACGGCGCCTCCGGCGGCGTCGGCATGGCCGCCGTCCAACTCGGCAAGCATCTCGGCGCCCAGGTTATCGCGACTGGCAGCGACGACGCGCGGCTGGCGGTGGTACGCGAGCAGGGCGCCGACCAGGTGGTGAACCTGAAGTCAGCCGACTTCGTGTCGGTCGTGAAGGGGACGACTGACGGGCGCGGCGCCGACGTGATCTACGATCCGGTGGGCGGCGAGGTGCTGGAGAAATCCATGCGGGCGGCGGCCTATGGCGCGCGCCTGCTGGTCGTGGGCTTCACCTCCGGCGGGCCGACCAGGATCATGTCCAACCACGTGCTGATCAAGGGGCTGTCGATCCTGGGCGTGCGCGCCGGCGAGACGGCACGGCGCTCAGGCTCGGCCTTCGCCAAGGACTATGCCGTCGAGCTGCCGCGACTGGCCGGGCTCGGCGTCATGCGCCCGCATATCTCGCATCGCTTCCCGATGGAGCGCGCGGCCGACGCCTTTCGGGCGCTGATCGATCGCAAGGTCGTCGGCAAGGCGGTTATAGACATCGGCGGCTAGCGGCACCCTGTCATCCCGAGCGAAGCG
>DATGZZ010000246.1:0-5954 GCA_035296945.1 Reyranella sp. | reverse complement strand
GAACAACCTCCAGGAAGCCGGCATCCGCGTGAAACTGCGGCCGCTGGAGCGCGCCGCTTTCTTCAGCGCCTATTCCGAGAAGAAGCTCAAGAACATCATCCAGGGCTCGTCGGGCGCCTTCGGCAACGCCGCGACCAGGCTCGAAGCCTTCGCCGCCAAGGGCGGCGCCTACGCCTACGGCAACTATCCCGAGATCGACGCGCTGTTCGCCGAGCAGGCGGTCGAGGTCGACAAGGACAAGCGCACCAAGCAGCTGCACCGCATCCAGCAGATCCTGCACGAGCGCTCGGTCTACGCACCGATCTGGCAGCTCGCTTTCATCAATGGCCTCGGCAAGCGCGTGGGCGAATCCGCGCTCGGCTTGATCCGTGGCCATGCCTATTCCGCACCGTATGAGGACGTGACCATCAAGAAGGTCTGACACGACGTTACAGGGAGTGGCCCATGCGTTCGTCCCGACGTCACCATGGAATTCCCAATCCGCGCGCGACGCGTCGCGAGCTGCTGGGCCTCGCTGCGCTCGGTGTCTTGGCGGCCGGCACGACATCGGCCAAGGCGGCGAATGGCCAGCTCGTCTATGCCTCGCACATCTCGCTGGCGCCGACCTGGTTCGATCCGGCGGAAACGCCGGGCATCGTCACGCCCTTCATGCTGCTCTACGCCCTGCATGACGGGCTGGTGAAGCCGATGCCGGGCAATCCGGCCGAACCGTGCCTGGCGGAGTCCTATACCGCCTCCGCCGACGGGCTGAGCCACAGCTTCGTGCTGCGCGCCGGCGTCACCTTCCACAATGGCGCGCCGGTGACGGCGGAGGACGTGAAATTCTCCTTCGAACGTTATCGCGGCAACGCCGCGGGCTTCATCAAGGAGAAGGTGGCGGCGGTGGAAACGCCCGATCCGCGGCGCGTGATCTTCCGCCTGCACCAACCTTGGCCCGACTTCCTCCTCTACTATTCGAGCGTCACCGGCGCAGGCTGGATCGTGCCGAAAAAATACGTCGAGAGCGTCGGCGAGGACGGCTTCAAGAAGGAGCCCATCGGCGCGGGACCGTACAAGTTCGCCTCCTTCGTTCCGGGCGTCGAACTGGTGATGGAGGCGTTCGACGGCTACTGGCGCAAGGCGCCCACCGTGAAGAGGCTGGTCTGGAAGGTGATTCCGGACGAGACCACGCGACTCGCGGCGCTGAAGCGCGGCGAGGTCGATCTCGCCTACTCGATCCGTGGCGAGCTGGCCGAGGAGTTGCAGCGCGTGCCGGGGCTCGCGCTAAAGCCGGTGGTGATCAACTCGCCGTTCTGGATCTATTTCGCCGATCAGTGGGATCCGAAATCGCCCTGGCACGACGCGCGGGTGCGCAAGGCCGTGACGCTGGCGCTTGATCGCGAGGGCATCAACCAGGCCATCACGCTCGGCCATTCGCTGCTCACCGGCAGCATCGTGCCGAAGGACTACGAGTTCTACTGGCAGCCACCCAAGATTCCGCACGATCCGGCGGCGGCGCGCCGGCTGCTGGCGGAAGCGGGCTTCCGCGGCGGCTTCGATGCCGGGGAGTACTACTGCGACTCCTCCTACGCCAATCTTGGCGAGGCCGCGTTGAACGGCCTGGCGGAGGTCGGCATCCGCCTGAAGCTGCGCCCGATCGAGCGGGCCGCGTTCACCAAGGGATACTCCGAGAAGAAATATCGCAACATCATCCAGGGCGGCAGCGGTGCGTTCGGCAACGCCGCCACGCGGATGGAGACCTTCGTCGTCAAGGGCGGCGCCTATGTCTATGGCAGCTATCCCGACATCGACGACCTGTTCGCCCAGCAGGCGGCGGAAACCGACCGCGCCAAGCGCGCGGCGATCCTGCAGCGCATGCAGCAGCTGGTGCATGAACGCACGGTGTACGCGCCGCTGTGGCAGCTCGCTTTCCTGAACGGCCAAGGTCGGCGGGTCGGCGAATCGGCCTTCGGCCTGATCAGCGGACACCCGTATTCCGCGCCCTACGAAGACGTTCGCCTGAAAAACGACGCATAGCGGGGGACACAGCCATGGTCTCGCCCTCTCCCAGCACCACGCGCCGCAACGTTCTCGGTCTTTCGGCGGCTGCCATGATCGGCGCCACCCTGCGCACGGCCAACGCCGCGCCCGAGGGCGAGCTGCGCATCGGCGTGCATGTCTCGCTGGCGCCGACCTGGTTCGACCCGGCGGAAACCCCCGGCATCATCACGCCCTTCATGCTGCTCTACGCCATGCATGATGCCATCCTGAAGGCGATGCCCAGCGATCCGATGGCGCCGTGCCTGGCGGAATCCTGCATCATGTCGAGCGACGGACTGAGCTACGCGCTGGCGCTGCGCAAGGGCGTGAAGTTCCATAACGGCGAGGAGCTCACGGCCGAGGACGTCAAGTTCTCGCTTGAGCGCTATCGTGGCGCGGCAGCCAAGTCTCTGAAGGATCGTGTCGCGAACGTCGAGATCCATGATCCGCATCGACTGACCATCCGCCTCAAGGAACCCTGGCCGGACTTCCTCACGTTCTATGCCGGCGCCAGTGGAGCGGGCTGGATCGTTCCCAAGAAGTATGTCGAGCAGGTCGGTGACGAGGGTTTTAAGAAGGCCCCAGTCGGCGCGGGTCCCTACAAGTTCGTGTCCTTCACGCCCGGCGTTGAGCTGGTGTGCGAGGCTTTCGAGGGCTACTGGCGCAAGAAGCCTTCCATCAAACGGCTGGTCTTCAAGGTGATCCCCGACGAATCGACCCGGCTCGCGGCCTTGCAGCGCAGCGAGATCGATGTCGCCTATTCGATCCGCGGCGAGCTGGCGGACGAGCTTCTGCGCACGCCCGGACTCACCATCAAGCCGGCGCTGGGTTCCGCACCGTTCTGGCTGTACTTCCCCGAGCAATGGGATCCGCAGTCGCCATGGCATGACCGGCGGGTGCGCCAGGCCGCGGGCGTGGCGCTCGACCTGAAGACCATGAACGAGGCGCTGACGCTCGGCCATTCGCGCCTGACCGGCAGCATCTTCCCCGAGAACTTCGAGTTCTACTGGGCGCCGCCGCCTCCGGTGTACGACCCGGCGCGCGCCCGCAAGCTTTTGGCCGAGGCCGGCCACGCGCGCGGCTTCGATGCCGGCGACTACTACTGCGACACGTCCTACGCCAATATCGGCGAGGTCGCGCTGAACAACCTGCGCGAAGTCGGCATCCGCGTAAAACTGCGGCCGCTCGAGCGCGCCGCCTTCTTCAAGGCCTACTCCGAGAAGAAGCTGAAGAACATCGTGCAGGGCGCGTCCGGCGCCTTCGGCAACTGCGCGACGCGCGCCGAGGCGTTCGTGGCCAAGGGCGGCGCCTATGTCTACGGCAGCTATCCCGACATCGACGCACTGTTCGCCGAGCAGGCCTCCCAGATGGACCGCGCCAAGCGCGAGGCGATCCTGCACCGCCTGCAGCAGCTCGTGCATGACAAGGCGATCTACGCGCCGATCTGGCAGCTCGCCTTCATCTCCGGCGTCGGCCCACGCGTCGACCAGTCGGGCTTCGGGCTGATCAAGGGTTTCGTCTACACGGCGCCCTATGAAGACCTCACTCTCAAAGGCAAGGCGTAACGCATGAAACAGTACATCGCGCGTCGCGTCGGCTACTCGCTGCTGTCGCTGTTCCTGCTGTCGGTCACCATCTTCCTGTTCGTGCGGGTCACCGGCGATCCGGTGAGCCTGCTGGTGGAGCCCGGTGCCAGTCCCGAGGACATCGAGAACATTCGCCGCCAGCTCGGCCTCGATCAGCCGTTGTGGGAGCAGTACTGGCATTTCATGGCGAGCCTCTTCGCCGGCGATCTCGGCCAGTCCTTCTATTACCGCGTGCCGGTGCTGGAGCTCTATTTCCAGCGCCTGCCGCACTCGCTGCTGCTGGCCGCTGTCGCCATGACGCTGTCGCTGCTGATCGGCATTCCCAGCGGCATCCTGGCCGCCGTGCGCGTCGACGGGTTCTGGGACTCGGCCGGCAAGATCTTCTCCCTGCTCGGCCTGTCGCTGCCGCAGTTCTGGGTCGGCCTGGTGCTGATCCTGTTCTTCTCGGTCTATCTCGGATGGCTGCCCTCCTCCGGGTCAGGCGGCGTGCTGCATCTGCTGATGCCGGCCTTCACGCTGGGCTGGTACTTCGCCGCGGCCCATATGCGGCTCACGCGCTCCTCCATGCTGGAGGTCCTGGGCTCGGAGTACATCAAGCTGGCGCGGCTGAAAGGCCTGCCCGAGGCGCTGGTGATCGGCAAGCACGCGCTGAAGAACGCCCTGATTCCGGTGATCACGCTGGCCGGCATCAACCTCGTCGTCATGATCAACGTCGCGGTTGTGGTCGAGACCGTGTTCGCCTGGCCGGGCATCGGCCGGCTGCTCTACGAGGGCATCACCTTCCGCGATTTCCCCGTCGTGCAGGGCGTCGTCATCATCGGCGGCGCCATGATCGTAATGGTCAACCTGCTGGTCGACATCCTCTACGCCCTGATCGATCCCCGCATCCGCCTGGAAAGCTGACGGCCATGACAGTCATCACCCCCGTCACGACCGACACCATTGTCTCCGCCACGCCGTTCTGGCGACTGAAAGGCTTCCCGGTGATCCCGGTGTCAATCCTGCTGTTCATCGCCTTCGTTGCGGTGTTCGCCGACCTGCTGGCGCCACACGATCCGCAGATCGGCAGCCTGGCGCGCCGCTTCAAGCCACCGTTCTGGCTCGAAGGCGGCAGCCTGGCCTATCCGCTGGGCACCGACCATGTCGGGCGGGATGTGCTGTCGCGCCTGATCTTCGGCGCGCGCGTCTCCATGGTGGTCGGCATCACCGCCGTGCTGGTCGCGGGCAGCATCGGCACCTTGCTCGGCATCATGTCGGGCTATCTCGGCGGCTGGGCCGACCAGGTGGTGATGCGCATCACCGACACCTGGCTCGCCCTGCCGGCGCTCACCTTCGCCATCTTTCTCGCCGCCATCGTCGGCCCGAGCGAGCTCAACATCATCCTCATCCTCGGCCTGGTCTACTGGACGCGCTATGCCCGCGTCATCCGCGGCGAGGTGCTGTCGTTGAAGCAGCGTGAGTTCGTGCGGCTCGCAGTCGTCGCCGGTTGCTCCAGCCGTCTCATCATGTGGCGCCACATCCTGCCCAACGTCATCAACTCCGCCATCGTGCTGGCCACGCTGATGCTGGGCGTGGTGATCGTCACCGAGGCGTCGCTCTCGTTCCTCGGCGTCGGCGTGCCGCCGCCCAAGCCGGCCTGGGGCCTAATGATGGCCGACGGCAAGAAAGGCCTGATGGTCGGCTACTGGTGGCTCACGGTGCTGCCCGGCATCTGCATCATGCTGATGGTGCTGTCGGCCAACCTGCTGGGCGACTGGCTGCGCGTGAAGCTCGACCCGCAACTGCGCCAGCTGTGACCGTCGCCATGTCCCAGGAACCGCTGCTCTCGCTCGAACACCTGTCGGCGCACTACGTGTCCCAACAGGGCACGCGCGTGGTGCCCGCCGTCGACGACGTGACGATCCGTCTCGGCGCTGGCGAAACGCTCGGCATCGTCGGCGAATCGGGCTCGGGCAAGAGCACGCTGGCGCTCACCATCATGCGCCTGCTGCCGACGGCCGCGCGGATCGTCGGCGGAAAGATCATGTTCGAAGGCGAGAACCTGGTCGACAAGTCGGACCGCGAGATGCGCGAGGTGCGTGGCAAGCGCATCGCGATGATCCTGCAGGACCCGATGGCCTCGCTCAACCCGCTGTTCACCATCGGCAACCAGGTTGGCGAGCCGATCCGAGTCCACGAGGGCGCCAACCGGGCGAGCGCCTGGGAGCGCGCGATCGGCCTGCTCAAGGCGGTGCGCATCGCCTCGCCGCAGACCCGCGTGGCGCAATATCCCCACGAGATGTCGGGCGGCATGCGCCAGCGCATCGTCGGCGCGATCGGCATCTCCTGCGAGCCGCGGCTGTTGATTGC
>DATGZZ010000245.1:0-3811 GCA_035296945.1 Reyranella sp. | reverse complement strand
TCCTGGCCGAACGGCGCGCCGATACCCCGCTGATCGACTTCGCGCTGCTGCGCCAGCGCGCCTTCCTGACCGGCAACCTCGCGAACTTCCTGTCCTACGCCGCGCTGTTCGGCGTGTTCTTCCTCATCCCCTTCGTGCTGGTCCGCGTCTACCAGGACTCCGAGCTCGTCGCGGGCCTCCGACTCTCGATCGTGCCGGTGATGCTGGGCCTGCTGGCGCCGGTCGGCGGCATGCTCTACGACCGCTTCGGCGCGCGCATCGTGACCGCGGCGGGCATGGCGGTCTGCGTCGCAGGCCTTGCCGTGCTCTACGTCTTCCTCGACGGCAAGGCGGTGAACATGCCGCTGGTCATGCTGGCGCTGGCGATCTTCGGCGCCGGGCAGGGGCTTTTCATCTCGCCCAACAGCAGCGCCATCATGGCGACCGCGCCCGAGGAGCTGACCGGCGAGGCCGGCAGCCTTTTGAACGTTGTGCGCTACCTCGGCATCAGCACGGGCATCGCCGGCGCCTCGACCGTGCTGGCGCTCGGCATCGCTGACGTGCCCGGGTCCAACGGCATCACGGTGGATGCTTCGGCTGCAGCGCTCGTCTTCGCCAGCCGCGCCGTGATCCTGATGCTCGGCATCCTGGCCGTCCTGGCCGGCGCCCTTTCGATGATGCGAACAGTCCCGCGCAAGGCGCGGGGCGAGCATGCGGTCGAGCTGTAGGCAACGGCGGCGCCCGGATGATAGGCTGCGGCCAACAATAGCGAGGAGACGTGCCATGACCGCAACCATGAGCCTGTCGCAGCGCGCCGATGCGCTCGAGGCCAAGATGGCGGAGGAGCTCGACTACATCGTCGTCAAATCTCGCCTGCACATGCTGGCCGAAGCCGACATGAGCCCGCCGCCCAACGCCGGCGCCATGATCAAGGCCAATCCCAATCTTCGCGTCCTGATGGGCGACGATCCGCGGCTGCCGGCGATGCCCGAGAAGCCGACGCTGATCGATTTCTTCAAGCTTCGCTTCGGCCCGTCGATGCATCTCCTGCAGAGCGCGCGGCACGCGGTGAAGGCCGGCCTGCCGGAGAAGATGGTGCTCGCCTGCCTGCTGCACGACATCGCCGGCGCCGGTTTCATCCGCGGCGATCACGGCTACTGGGGCGCCCAGCTGGTCGAGCCCTATGTCGACGAGGAAGTGACCTGGGCGATCCGCGCCCATCAGGTGCTGCGCTTCTATGCCGACGAATCGGTCGGCTACGAGTATCCGCAATCGTACATCACGCTGTTCGGCGCCGACTACCGGCCCGATCCCTATGTCGAGGAAGACTACAAGCGCATGCGGGACCACAAGTGGTACATGTCGGGCCGCATGATCACCGTGCACGACATCTACTCGTTCGATCCCAAGGTGCATGTCGAGCTGGAGGAGTTCACCGACGTCATCGGCCGCAACTTCCGCCAGCCCGAGCAGGGCCTGGGTTTCGACAACAGCCCGGTCGCGCACATGTGGCGGGCGATGATCCGGCCGGCGAAGTACCTGTAGGCATCAGCTCAGCGGGGCTGCGGCTGCTCTTTGGGCTCGAAGTCGATGAGCTCGACCGTCAGGAGTTCATCGGGCTCGCCGCTGCAGCAATGGATGAACAGCGTCAGGTCGCAGGAGATGCCGCCATGAACGGCGCCGGGCGCGTTGAACATGAAGGTGCCGGGCCCGGCAACGACGCGACCCGCGCCGTTGTAGTAGGCGCCGTCCAGGATGTAGACCTCCTCGCCGAGGCGTGAGGCCTTGCCGACGATTTTCCAGGCTTTGCCCGGCGGCGCGGTATAGCGGGAGATCACGGTGAGCCCGTGGCTGTGCCTGCGCAGCACGCGCCGCCAGCGGCCGTATTCCTTGCCGTCTTCCCATTGCACGTTGTAGCTCGCCGGTTCCCAGTCGACGTCGGACTCCGCGACCTTGAAGCTGCGCCAGACGACATCGTTCATGTGTGCCTCTCCCGTCATTGCGGGAGAGAAGCGTAGCCGGCGAAGATCGGCTGTCGGTGCGGCCGCGACCGAACTGTCGAACCCCTAGCCTTCCATGATCCAGTCCGCGCCCGAGGCGCGCGCGACGTCGCGGACCTTGGCCAGAAGACCCGGGCCCACCGGAATGCCGGTCTTGCGCCGCTGAGCGGCGGTGCGGCGCTCGGGATCGCCGGCGACGAGCACCGAATTCGCCGTGTTGGCGGGACGGGTGGCGCGCAGCGACTCGCAGAACGACGCCACATCGGCGCGGAAGTCGTCAGTGTCGCGGAACATGCCGGGATCCATCGCCAGCAGGAAATGGCCGATATCCATCGTGCCGGGCTTCTTGGTGTGCTGCGGGTCGGTGATCATGGTGGCACCCGACAGCGCCGACGAGAGAATATTCACCATCGCCGACAGGCCGTAGCCCTTGTGGCTGCTGCCCTCCGGCGTGCCGCCGAGCGGCGTCATGAAGCCGCCCTTGCTCACCTCGCGCGGATCGGTGCTGGGCTTGCCCTCCGAGGTGACCAGCCAGCCCGGCGGCGTGGGCAGGTTCTCGTTGGCCTTGTTGCGGATCTTGCCCGCGGCCACGGTGGTGGTTGCCATGTCGAGCAGGAAGGGCTCGCCCGGCTTGCCGGGAGCGCCGAAGGCGATCGGATCCGTGCCGAGCTTGGCCTGGGCGCCGTGCGTCGGTGCCACCTGGATGCCGCTGGCCGACGTCGCCACCATGCCGATCAAGCCCGCTTCGACCGCCATCAGCGCATAGAAGCCGCAGGCGCCAAAGTGTGCCGAGTTACGCACCACCGCGACGCCGATGCCGACGGTCTTGGCCTTTTCGATGGCAAGCTCCATGGCACGCCGCGCGTTGGCGTGGCCCAAGCCGCCGCCGCCGTCGACCAGCGCCGAGACCGGCGTTTCCTTGGCGACCGTGGGCTCGGCCCGCATGTCGATCTTGCCGTCGCGCCGGCGCTGATCGTAGACGGGCACCATCGAGATGCCATGCGTGTCGATGCCGTGCAGGTCGGCCCAGCTCATGATCTCCGCCGTGGCAACGGCGGTCGCTTCTTCCATGCCCCAGGACCGCAGGATCAGCTCGAGCTGCTTGCGATGGGTCTCGTACGATGCGGGCATCTACTTGAAATCCTCAGGCCTGAGTTCGATCGGATCGCCGTGCCTCGTGCGGTCGGCGGCGTGGTCCCAGGCGTCGTGATAGCGCGCCAGGAGGCCCGTATCGGCGATGCCCTTCTCGGTGACCAGCCGTTCCAGGGCATTGAGCCAGTGCCAGTAGTAGGTCGCACCGGTGTCAGGATCGCCCGCCGCCTGGGCCCGCTTGATCTCGTCGGCAAGCGTCGCGGCCCATTCCGGCCAGGTGAACAGGCCGCGCTTGTGCAGCGCCAGTGCCATGGCGAAGGCCTGCGCCTCCCACGGCTCGCGGAACACCGGCCCTTCGGCGTCGCTCGGGATGCCGGCGACGGGGATGGTTGGGCGCTCCGTCACGTTGGCCGTCATGCCGGTTGGAGATAGGGCTCGAAGGCGTCGATCGAGATCGTCAGCGTCGGATCGGTATCCGGGCCCCAGATCTCGCGGCCGTCGAACACGACGGTATAGAGCCACTGCGGATCGTCGCCGCGATCGGTCGCGACCGAATCGGGGTAGGCGTGGCAGCCGTGGATCAACTCGACCGTGCCGACCTTGTCGCGGGCATAGCGCGGCAGGCGGGTATGGGTCAGCGGGTTGATGTTCACCGTGCGCACGCGGTCACCCGGCTTGAAGCGGGCAGGGCCCTGCTGCTGGCGGAAGAAGGAGTTGCGCGTCATGCCGGCGTCCACGAC
>DATGZZ010000244.1:0-3552 GCA_035296945.1 Reyranella sp. | reverse complement strand
GCGGCAGTTTGCCACGAAACAATCACCCCATGCATCCAATCGCCGCGCGAAGCGTTAATGTATGGAGATCATGCCTGCCCGCCACGCTATTCGTGCCTTCGGGTCCTTTCAGGCCGGACCAGCATGGTTGGCGTGGCTGGTCGTGCTGACCGCACTGTTCGCCCTGGCGTCCGGCGGTCCGGCCGAGGCACGGACGGCAAAAATCGCTCTCGTCGTCAGCGGGGACGAGCAGATGCAGGCCGACCTCAAGGAATTGGTCGAGCGCTTCGAAAAGGACCAGCCGCTGAGCGACGACAGTCTCGGCCTGCTGCAAGGCGCGCAGGCGGCGCTGGCCAGGATCAATACCGCGCTACGCTCGCGCGGCTATTATGACGCCACGATCACCGCCACGGTCGACGGCCGGCCGATCGCCGAGCCGGGCGCTCTCGACGCCATCGATGCACGGCCGGAGGCGGAGCCGGTATCCTTTGCCTTTAACGTGGCGAGCGGCCCGCGCTATCGTATCGGCGACGTGGCGATCCGGCCGCCGACCGCGCAAGCCTCGTTGCCGGCCATCGATCGCGCCAAGCTCGGCCTGGCGCCGGGCGATCCCGCCGACGCCTCGGCCATCCTGGAGGCGCAGGACAAGCTCATCACCGAGCTGCGCAAGGAAGGCTATGCGCTGGCCAGCATCAAGCGCGATGTCGTGGTCAACCATGCCACACGCGAAGCGACGGTGACCTTCGTCGCCGAGACCGGGCCGCTCGCCCGCATGGGCCCGGTGCGCTTCTCGGGCACCGACAAGGTCGACACCGTCTGGCTGCAGCGCCGCGTGCCGTTCAAGGAGGGCGAGCCTTACGATCCCACCAAGGTCGAGGCCCTGCGCGGCAAGCTCACCACGCTCGGCGTGTTCAACGCGGTGCGCATCAAGCCCGCGGCCACGCTCGATGCCAACGGCGAGCTGCCATTCGACGTCGAACTGACCGACCGGCCGTCGCGCTCGATCGGCTTCGGCGTCTCCTACGAAACGCAGCTCGGCTTCGCGGTCTCGGGCTTCTGGACCCATCGCAACCTGTTCGGCCAGGCCGAGAGCCTGCGGCTGACGGCCGAACTTACCCATATCGGGCAGGGCTATGCGATCCTCGACACCGGCTTTGCCTTCCGCGCCGCCTTCCGCAAGCCCGACTGGTGGCTCGGCGGCCAGGATGCGCGGCTGGAGGCGGCCGGACTGCGCGAGGTGCTCGACGCCTATACGCGCAGCGCGGTGACGGCCTATGCCGGCTTCGACCGCACCTTCTCACCGCGCTGGCAGGCGCGGCTCGGCATCGCCGGCGAGCTGTCGCGTATCACGCGCAACGGCATCACCATGGATTACCAGCTGGTCGGCCTGCCGCTGTCGATCCTCTACAATCACGCCAACAGCGATCTCAACCCGACCGAAGGCTATCGCGTCGATCTCGACGTCACGCCCTGGGTCTACAGCCGCGACTTCTTCACTGTCATCCGGCTGACCGGCCGCCACTACTTCGACCTCAGCGACGACGGCCGCAGCGTGATCGCCACTCGCGCCTCGTTCGGCACCGAACCCGCGATCAGCATCGGCGGCATCCCGCCCGACAAGTACTTCTACGCCGGCGGCGGCGGCTCGGTGCGCGGCTTCGTCTACCAATCCGCCGGCCCGCGCGACGCCTTCAACAACCCGCTGGGCGGCGCCAGCGTCGTCGAGGCCAACGTCGAGTTCCGCCAGCGCATCGGCAAGTCATGGGGCGCCGTGGCGTTCGTCGATGCCGGCAGCGCCTATCCCGATTTCCTCCCTGACTTCGGGCTGTTCGCGCCGCGCGTCGGCGCCGGCCTCGGCGTGCGCTACTACACCGACTTCGGGCCGGTGCGTGTCGACGTCGGCATGCCGCTCAATCGGCGTGAGGGCGATCCGCCGTTCGGCGTCTATGTCAGCCTGGGCCAGGCCTTCTGATGCGCGCCCGCAGGATCCTGGCGATCGGTGCGGCCGGCCTGATCGGCCTCTTCGCCATCGTGTTCGCGGCCCTGCAGACCGCGCCTGGCCAGCGCGCCGTGGCGGGGCTGGTCTCGCGGCTGGCGTCGGGGCCTCACGGTGGCCTTAGCCTCTCGGGGCTGAGCGGCTTCTTTCCAACCGATCTTCATATTGCACGGATCTCCTACAACGACCGGGAGGGGCCGTGGCTGACGGTGGAGAACGCTCGGCTTCGCTGGTCCTTCACGTCGCTGCTGGGCGGCCGACTGCGCATCGAGACGATCAGCGCCGATCGTGTCGCGGTCCTGCGCCCGCCGCTGCCCGCCAAGGACGAGTCCAAGGACGAGAACAGCGGGGGCGTACGGCTGCCCGTCGGGATCGACGTCAATGCGCTCGAGATCGGCGATCTTCACCTCGCGGCGGCATTGGCCCGTGTCGATTCGCACTGGAAGCTCAGCGGCCACGCCGTTCTGCCGGCTGATCTCGCGCAGGGCAGGCTGATCCTCACGGGCGATCGCATCGATGGGCCCAACGGTCGGCTGTCCGCTGACATCGGCTTCGATGTCGAGAAACGCACGGTCGATGGCGAAGTGAGTCTGAGCGAAAAGCGCGGCGGCCTGATCGCAGCCCTGCTCGAACGGCCGGACATCGAAGACCTGTCCATGCGCCTGGTCGCCCGCGGCGATGCCCGGGCGGGCAGTGCCGAGCTCGTGGTGGCGGCCGGCGACGCTGCGCGGGCGAACGGCAAGGCGACCTGGCAGCCGGACGGCGCCGCGACGACGGTATCGGTCCAGCTCGACACGGCGGGGCCAGGGCTGCCACAGGGTCGCATCGGCGATGTGATGCGTGAACCGATTGCCCTGACTGCACGGGCGGTCGTGGATGACCAGATCGTCACGCTGAACGAGCTTAAGCTCACAGGCGGCACGCTCGGCGTTGAGGCATCGGCACGTTACAACCGTACGGCCGACCGGCTTGAAGGCATCATCGCGCTGCGCGCTGCCGAGCCGGGCGCGCTCGCCCCGTTCGTTACCGGTGCGACGTGGCGCGGCCTGCGCCTCGAGACGAAGGCCGATCTCAGCGCCCTGTCGACCCGGCCGCAGGGCACGATCGCGATCACGGGCGGCGCCGACGACATTTCGCTCGCCGCCGTGGACAAGCGGTTGCCGGCGCTTGGCGCCGTCACATTGGCCAGCGATCTCGGCCTCGGCGCCGACGGCAAGATCACCGTCCGGTCCCTCGATATCGGATCGGCAATCGCCTCGGTGAAAGGCGGCGGTTCATATCTGCCGGCGAACCAGATCGGTGACGCCAAGGCAACGGTGACGCTGCCGAACCTGGCACCGCTCTCGGACCTCGCAGGCGTTGCGCTCGCCGGCAATTCGACCGTCGACCTCACCGTGACCAGCGATCGCGACGGCATCAAGCTTGGATGGCAGGGCACGGTGAGCAACGTGACCGCCGAGGGCCTGCCCTCCGGGCTGATCACCGCCCAGGTCGCGCTGTCGGGCGCGGCGACCTGGCGTTTCGACGAAGCGTGGACACTGAGCGGCGTCCGCGTGGCAAGCGGGGGCGCCACGTTC
>DATGZZ010000243.1:0-2954 GCA_035296945.1 Reyranella sp. | reverse complement strand
TGGCGAGGTAGGTGCCGGCGGTGCCGCCCGACGCCGGATCGGTGTAGGCGATGGCGCGCGCCTTGAGCAGGCTCTGCTTGAAGGCGTCGACCGTGGAGATGTCGGGCACCGGCGCGCCCTGCTTGATCGAGACGCCGATGCCGACGCGCGCCAACGGCTTGGCGCTGCTTTCGACCAGCTTGGTGCCGAGCAGCGGCGCCATGGCGCCGGGCGGCATCACCACGACGTCGAAATACTCACCGGCGGCGACGCGACGGGCCAGCGCGCCCGCGGTGTCGTTCTCGATCGTCACCTTGTGGCCCGTCTTCTTCTCGAACTCCGGCACCAGCTCCTGCGCCACCGACTTGAAAGCGCCGGCGGTCAGGAGCTTGAGGTCGGCGGCGACGCCCGGCGACGCACCGGCCATCACCAGAAGAGCGATCAGAAAGGCGCGCATTGTCTTCTCCCAGGCAGGCTTACCCCATGATGTACTAGTTCCCATGCCAGAAGAAGCGGCCGAAGGCGGCGGCGTCGCCGGGCGAGCAGGCCATCCAGCCCGCATCGTTGCGGCTCGGCACGATCACCGCATCGTTCGGTCGCGAGCGCACGATCAGGCCCTGGCAGGTCAGCATCGCCGGCTCGATCATCAGCACGTGTGGCCAAGCTGCAGCCGCCGCCCGATCGGTGGTGAAGATGCCCTCATGCGTGCGGACATCCGTGCGCAGGGCGAGGAGATAGTCGCTCCAGGCACGCGTCAGGAAGGCATCCGTCGGCACGGTCGCCAGCAGGGTGAGGCAGGCGAAGATGAGAAGCCGCTTGGCGGCTCCCGGCGCGCGTAGTACCGCCTGGATCGGCACAAACCACGCCGGCCCACGCGATGACGGCCGGCAGAGCCAGATCAGCACGATGAAGACGAGGGCCAGCGGTCCGCCGGCGATGCGGCTGCTGCACTGGCCAAAGGCCAGCGGCCGGATCTCGGTGTCGCTCACGGCGAGAGCCAGGGAGGGGAAGAGCGCGAGCAAGACAAGCCAGACACCGGCCCAACGATAGGAACGGCCGGTGGCAAGGTCGGCTGGTCGGAGAAGCGCCCATACAGCGACGGTCGCCGCCGCACCCAGGCCCAGAACGAAGGGCGGGTTGGTCCAGACGTCGAAGATCGCCAGCGGCATCGATTCGAGGCGGTCCGACGAGACATAATCGACCAACGACCAAAGAGCTGTGGCGGCCCCAGCGACGAACAGGGCGGCCGCGATCAGATGCAGTGCCGCCGCGATCGCTTGTCTGGTCTGTGGACGCTGCCAGGCCACGACGGCGAGCCCGGCCAGCAAGGGCACAAGGCATACGAGCATCAAGTAGCGGCCGACGAGGGCGACAATCACCGCGGCCGCCGCCGCGGCGACGAACGGCAGCACGGAAGTGCGTTGCCGTGGCGCGGGGGAACGGGCGATGCCGAGGGCCATCGCGGCGAGAGGCAGCCCGAGATAGACAAAGGCCTCGTAGACGCGCAGTGCGAAGGCGGCCATGGCCACGATGGTCAAACCATCGAGCAGACGGGCGCGGTCGGTTGTCGCCAGCCATGCCGCGCTCGCCAGGGCGACCGCAAAGGCGGCGTTGTATTCGCCGACCGCGCAGAACGATGTCGGCATGAAGACGAGTGCGATCGCAGCGGTCACGATCGCCAGCAGCACGGTATCGCGGCGCACGCGGGCGAGCGCCAGATGATAGAAGGCCGTCGGCAGGCCGAAGACGCCGATACCGAAGATGCGCGCAAGCCAGGCCAGATCGTCGACGCCGAGCTTGAGGGCGACGAGGAGAGGAAGCTGGCTCGCCAGCATGGCGTAGTCCCGCGCCGGGTAGAAGTGCACGAACCAGTCGAGCTGGACGGCGTTGATAAAGAAGTTGGCGCCGTCGCCGAACAGCGCTCGCGCCTCCCACGCATGCCAGACCGCGAGCGACCAGATCAGCCCGACGGCCGTCCAGTACGCGACGCGGTTGGCAGCTGTGAGATGAGGCATGGTGGCCTGGCTAGGCAGGCTTGCCCATGATGTAGGGCTTCAGTGTCGCATACATGAAGGCGTGCGTCGGTGTCGGCACGCCGTGTTTCTTGCCGAGCTCGACCACCTTGCCCGAGAGCCACGGCAGCTCGATGCGATTGCCGCGCAACAGGTCGACGGCCATTGACGGTATGAGGTGCGGGGGCGCGCTGCGGTTGAAGTTCAGGGTCTTTTCGACGGCGTCGGCCGGCAGGGCGATGCCCGCGGCACGGCCGACCGCCGCTACCTCCTCGTAGGCCACCGTGAACCAAGGCGCGATGTCAGGGTCGTCGCGCAGCTTGCCGACCGGCAGGCGGGCCAGCGCCATGATGCTGGCGTTCGAGGCGAGCAGGATGAATTTCATCCAGAGTTCGGTCTGGATCGAGGGCGACAGCACGCCGTCGATGCCGGCCTTGGTGCAGAGCGCGGCGAAGGCTTCGCCGCGCGCGCTCCTGGCTCCGTCGAGCTCGCCGAACACCATGCGCATGACCGTGCCGGTTTGGCGGATCACGCCGGGCTCGGCGATGGTGGCGCTGATATTGGCGACGCCACCCATCACCGCCTGCCGGCCGAGGATCGGCGCCAGCCGGTCGGCGGCATCGACGCCGTTCTGCAGGGGGATCACCGCGGTGTGCGCCGAAACTATCGGCTTGATCGCCTCGCCGGCGCTCTCGACGTCCCACAGCTTTACGCAGAACAGCACGACATCGACCGGGCCGACGGTTTTAGGATCATCGGTCGCCTGTGTCGGCGCGAGATGGATGTCGCCGCGCTGGCTCTCGAGCTTCAGGCCCTTGCTCTTCATGGCCGCAAGATGCGCACCGCGGGCGATGAAGGTGACATCGGCACCGGCCTTGGCCAGCGCCGCGCCATAGGCGCCGCCGACTCCACCCGCTCCGACTATGGCGATACGCATGAGATGCTCCCCAACACGATCAGTCC
>DATGZZ010000242.1:0-3260 GCA_035296945.1 Reyranella sp. | reverse complement strand
GAGCTCGCTCCAGCGGTCGATGATCGGCATCAGCTTGTCTTCTTTCTCGGCCGGCAGGGTGAAGGTGACGCGATCGACGCCGATCTCCTGGCAGAACTTCAGCTGATCCAGCACCTCGGGCACGCGGAAGATGGTTATAGGCAGGTCGGCGGGATCGCGGCCGGCCTCCTTGGCCATGACGCGGAACTTGTCGATGACCACGCCGACACCGCCTTTCTCCAGCCGGTCGGCGCGCGGGATCCAGCCGTTGCCGTAGCGGATGGCGCGGCGCGCCGCGTAAGGGAAGGCGCCGCCGACGATGATCGGCGGATGCGGCTTCTGGAACGGCTTGGGCCACTGCTTCATCTTGTCGAAGGCCACGAACTCGCCGTGATACTCGGGCTCTTCCTCGGTCCAGATCGCCTTCATCGCCTCCATGCGCTCGCGCGCGAGCTTGTGGCGGCTCTCGAAGACGGTGCCGTGGTTCTCGATCTCGTCCTGGTTCCAGCCGTTGCCGACGCCGAACAGGAAGCGGCCCTGGCTGAGCTGGTCGATCGTCGACACGACCTTGGCGGTGACGATGGGATCGCGCTGGGTCAGCAGGGCAATGCCCGTCCCGACCTTCAGGTTGGTCGTCACGGTGGCCGCGGTGTTCAGCACCAGGAACGGGTCCATGATGTCGTAGTAAGGCCGGATCAACGGACCGCCTGCCGGGTAGGGCGTTTTGCGTGACGAGGGGATGTGCGTGTGCTCGGGCACCCAGAGCGATTCGAAGCCGCGCTCCTCCAGCAGCCGCGCCAGCGGCGCGGGCTGCATGGAGTCCGCGGTGAAGAACATCACGGCACCAAGTTTCATGGTCGTTTCCCCTCAATGGTCTTTGCCGGCTATCCTAGCCACGCAGTCGGGAGGAAAACATGCCAATCGCCGGGAAGTACCTTTTCATCGTCAGCATGGATGTGGCGAAGGAGAAAGAGGCGCTGTTCAACGAGGTCTACGACAAGGAGCACGTGCCCTTGCTCTCCAAGGTGCCGGGCGTGCGCGGCGTGACGCGCCTGAAGACCGAGCCGGCCGCCTTCAACATCGCGGGCGAGCGCAAGGTGCTCGATGGCGCGGGCGCGCCGACCTACATGGCGATCTACGAGCTCGACAGCCCGGACGTGCTCCTGAGCAAGGAGTGGGCCGAGGCGGGCGAGAAGGGGCGTTGGCCGAGTGAGGTGCGGCCCTTCACCAGCAACCGCCATCATATCGTGCGCAAGGTGATCTGATGCGCTTCAAGAACAAGGTGGCGCTGATCACGGCAGGTGGCAACGGCATCGGCCGGGCCACGGCCAAGATCATGGTGAGCGAAGGCGCCACGGTGATCGTCGCCGACAATCATCAAGGCCATCTCGACGAGGCTGTGCCGTCGCTGCGCGAGGCTGCCGGCAAGTCGGGCGGCAAGGTGCAGGGCGAGCTGATCGATGCCCTCGATCCGGCGCAGGTCGAAAAGCTCGTGGCCGGCGCGGTGCGCGATCACGGCGCCGTCGACATCCTGGTCAACGCCGTGGGCGGCAGCACGGTAATCGGCAACCCGCAGGCGACGACCGAGCAGCTGAGCTTCGCCGACTGGCAGAAGCTTATAGCCTTCAACCTCGACGCCACCTTCCTCTGCACGCACACGGTCATCCCGGTGATGAAGAAGAAGCGCAGCGGCAAGATCGTGAACCTGGCGTCGATCGCCGGCCGTGGCCTCAGCGTCAACAGCTCCAGCGCCTATGCCGCGGCCAAGGGCGGCATCATCGCCTTCACCCGCAAGCTCGCCTTCGAGCTCGGGCCCGACGGCATCAACGTCAACGCCATCGCCCCCAGCATCACCTTGACCGAGCGCATCCGCCCACATTGGGATAAGCGCTCGCAGGCCTCGCAGGCCGAGGAGATCGAACGCACGCCGTTGCGCCGCGTCGCCGAGGCGGCCGACCAGGCCAACGTCATCTGTTTTCTCGCCTCGTCAGACGCCGATTTCGTCACGGGCCTCACCATCGACGTCACGGGCGGGCTTTAACTGCCTCCCCTTCGCGGAGTCCGCGAAGGGGAGGTGTCGCCGTCATACGGCGACGGAGGGGTCATGAGCATCAGCACTGTTGCTCATGACCCCTCCGGCCCTGCGGGCCACCTCCCCAGCTTCGCTGGGGAGGAATGAACAACTGAAGGAGGACACATGACCGGCAAGGTCGGATTCATCGGGCTCGGTGCCATGGGCGGGCCGATGGCGCTCAATCTCGCGAAGGCCGGCCACAAGCTGGTGGTCCACGACATCGACCAGAGCAAGACCGCGGCCGTGCGCGCCCAGGGCGCCGAGCTTGCCGGCAATGCCGAGGCGGTGGCAGCCGCGGTCGATCGCACCATCCTGATCGTCGAGACCACCGATCAGGCTCAATCGGTGATCGCGGGCGAGCGCGGCATCATCAAGGGGGCTAAGCCCGGCCACATCGTCGTCTGCATGTCGACCATCGATCCCTTCGCCGCGCGCGAGCTCGCCGACCAGCTCAAGGCAAAAGGCATCGCCATGGTCGACGCGCCGGTGAGCGGCGGTACGGGCCGCGCGCAATCGGGCGAGCTGTCGGTGATCGTGGGCGGCGACAAGGACGTGGTCGCCAAGTGCGAGGACCTGTTCAAGGCGATGGGCAACCGCACCTTCCACGTCGGCCCGCTGGGCAACGGGCTCGCCATGAAGCTGGTCAACAACATGCTGGTGCAGGTCAACACCGTGGCGGTGGCCGAGGCGCTGGTGCTGGGCGTCAAGGCGGGCCTTGACCCACAGGCGATCTACGACGTCGTGCGCGTCTCGACCGGCGCCAGTGCCGCCTGGGAGCTGCGCGTGCCGCGCATCCTCAAGGGCGACTACGAGCCCGGCGGCACGATCGACATCTCCTACAAGGACCAGGAGCTCGAGACCGCCTTTGCCAAGCGGCTGGGCGTGCCCGTGCTGCTCGCGAACGTCACGCAGCAGGTCTACCAGATGGCGCGCGCCCAGGGGCTCAACAAGCAGGACGGCTCGGCGGTCGTGAAGATCTTCGAGCAGATGGCCGGCGTCACGGTGAAGGGGGATAGCAAATGACCACGTTCGTGCTGATCCACGGCGCCTACCAGGGCGGCTGGACCTGGAAGCCGACCGTCGAGCAGCTTTTGGCCAAGGGCCATCGCGTGTTCGCACCGACCTTGGACGGCTGCGCCGAGCGCAAAGGCCAGGTGCGTGCCGGCATCACCACGGAGAGCCACGCCGAGGAGATCGCGAACTTCTT
>DATGZZ010000241.1:0-4481 GCA_035296945.1 Reyranella sp. | reverse complement strand
ACGATCACGCTCAAGGAGCCGTTCGGACTCGTCCTCGAGGCGCTGGGCAAGCCCTCCTCCAACGTGCCCTTCATGATGCCCAAGCGGGTCGCCGAGACCGATCCGAACAAGCAGATCGACGACTACACCGGCTCGGGCCCGTTCATCTTCAAGAAGGACGAGTGGAAGCCCGGCGAGAAGGTGGTCTACGTCAAGAACACCAAGTACAAGCCGCGCTCCGAGCCGCCCTCGATGCTGGCCGGCGGCAAGGTGGTGAAGATCGACCGCCTGGAATGGATCGCCGTCAGCGATCCGCTGACCGCGGTCAACGCCCTGCAGCAGGGTGAGATTGATCTGGTCGAGATCCCCGTGCCCGATCTCTTCCCGATGCTGAAGGCCGACAAGAACATCGCGCTGTACGGCTGGAACGCCCAGGGCAGCCAGATGATCATGCGCTTCAACCATCTCCATCCGCCGTTCAACAACGTGAAGGCGCGGCAGGCGGCGATGTATGCCATCGCCCAGGAGGACTTCCTCAAGGCCCAGGTCGGCGATCCCGAGATCTACCGGGTGTGCAACTCGCCGCTGGTCTGCGGCTCGCCCTACGAGAAGAGCTACGGCGACCTCCTGGTGAAACCCAACTTCGACAAGGCGCGTCAGCTCCTCAAGGAGAGCGGCTACGACGGCACGCCGATCGTGATGATGCAGGCAACCGACCTGCAATCGTCCAACCAGCTGCCGCCGGTCGCCAAGCAGGCGCTCGAGCGCGTCGGCTTCAAGGTCGACCTGCAGGCGATGGACTGGCAGACCGTGGTGTCGCGCCGCGCCAAGAAGGACGCGCCCGACAAGGGCGGCTGGAACGTCTTCTTCACCACCACCGTCACGGTCGACGCCGACAATCCGGCCAGCAACTCGTTCACCAGCGGCGCCTGCGACAAGGCGTGGTTCGGCTGGCCGTGCGATCCGGAGATGGAGAAGCTGCGCGCGTCGTATGCGCGCGAGGTCGATCCCGACAAGCAGAAGCAGATCGCCATGGCGGTGCAGGACCGCGTCATGGACCAGGCGAGCTATATCGTGCTCGGCCAGTACAAGGCGTTCGGCGCCTACCGCAAGGATCGCGTCTCGGGCTGGCTGCCCGGGCCTGTGCCGGTGATGTGGAACATCACCAAGAAGTAGGAACTCCGCTCGGTCGCCAGCCGGTCGCTGGCGACCGACCAAAGTGATAAGCTCGGGGTGCAACTCAGGACCCAGGACCATGGCCCACGAGCGGATCGAAATGAACCCCGACATCATGGGTGGCAAACCCGTGGTGCGCGGCACGCGGATCCCGGTCGAGCTTGTCTTGCGCAAGCTCGGCGCTGGAATGACGCCGGACGCGATTGTGGCCGACCATCCACGGCTGACACTCGAAGACATCCAGGCTGCCCAGGCCTTCACGGCCGACTATCTTGCCGATGAGGAGTTGGTCTACCGCTGAGCGTCCCATGCGGTGGCTTGTCGACGAATGTGTCGCCGCGGCGCTGGTACACCAGCTTAGAGCCGCCGGTCACGACGCGTCATATATGGCCGATGGCGGACCGGGTACTATCGACGCTTCGGTATTGCAGTTGGCTCACGAGGAAAGCCGGCTGCTCCTAACGGAAGACAAAGATTTTGGAGATCTTGTTTTCCGGGCAAGGATGCCGGTTCCCGGAGTCGTGCTCATGCGCCTTACTCCGCAGCAAGGCTCGATCAGATGGCCTCGTTTGGCAGCAGCGATCGCACAATTCGGAGAGGGACTGTTCGGCCGTTATGTGGTGATCGAGGAGAAGCGTTTCCGATCACGGCCGTTGCTCAGATCGCTATCAAAGTAGCAGAAGGCGCAGAACAATAGGCCGGCGGCGAGTTGCCTCGCCGCCGGTTCGAACTCTCTGCCGTCAGGCGGCCTGCGCCAGCGGCTCTTCGCGCCAGCGGCGCGCCGAATCGGCGACGCGCTTGCCAAGCGCCTCCATGGTGCGGAAGTCGGAGGCCGCGATGCCCTCGATGCCCTGGTCGGCATTGGCCTGTGCCATGGCGCCGACCGACGCACCCAGGCGATTGAGATCCTCGGCCGATCCCTTGGAATGGTTGTAGCCCGGCGGCAGGCCGAGGCCGACCCACACCATGCCGTGCTGCAGAGCAAGCGTGAGCAGCTGATAGAGCGTATTGTGCTTGTCGCCGTTCCACGACGCCGAGGCGGTGAAGCCGGCGGCAAGCTTGTTGCGCCAAGCGCCGTCCATCCAGCGCTTCGACGTCCAGTCCTTGAACTTGGCGAACTCGGCCGACACGCCGCCCATGTAGGTCGGGCTGCCGAAGATGATGGCGTCGGCGCCGTCCAGCTCAGCCTGACGGGCTTCCGCGTCGGCGACTGGGATCAGGCTCACCTTGGTGTTGGGAACCGTCTCGGCGCCCTTGGCAACGGCCGCGGCCAAGGCCTCCGTATGGCCGAAGCCCGAGTGATAGACGATGGCGATGGTGCTCACGATTCTCTCCAATCCTTTGATCTAACTAGAGAAAAAGACAATCTGTTTCTCTAGTTCATTAGGTTACTGTTTGTGACTGGAAAGATTTAGGAAGCGCTCTATATATTCACCAGTAGGTACCAATTCGTAACTCATGGATATTCCCATGGACGCCAGCAAACAGACCCACGGCAAGGAGAGCGCCTCCTGCCCCATGGACTTCATCCTGCGCATGCTGATGGGGCCGTGGACGACATACATCCTCTACAACCTCAAGACCCATGGCCCGCAGCGCTTCGGCGAGCTGAAGCGTCGGGTAGCCGGTATTTCGGCGAAGATGCTGACCGAGCGACTGCGCACGCTGGAGGGAGCGGCCTTGGTCCGGCGCGACTATGAGGCGACGATCCCGCCCAAGGTCACCTATTCGCTGACCCAGCGCGGTCACGAGCTCGATGACGTGCTGGGCAAGCTCGCCGAGATCGGCATGCGCTGGGAAGCCGAGGACGCCGCCCTGCGTGCCGCGCGCGCGGCCGAGCTGAAGGCGGCTGAATAAACATTGGAGCGCGGGCCAGAGGCCCGCGCTGCGATAATTATTTCGGCACGTTGAAGTGCCCCTGCACGAAGCTGAGGTCGATGAACGACTTCGGATCGGCGTCGCGCGAGACCTGGCCGGTCGATTGCCAGAAGGCGACCTGCTTATAAATGTCGCCGACGTCGAGCCGGCCCTCGGGATCGATGTAGGGCAGGCCGGCCGCGATCAGGGCCGGCGGCTGCTTCACCACGTTCGACAGAATGCCGATCATCTCGTCGTAGTTGGCGCCGGGTACCAGCTTGCCGTTCTCGCGCTTGCCGAACGCCTCGTGGTAGGCCGCGGCGCCGCGGCGATAGCCGACCAGGAACTTCTCGACCAATGGACGGCGCTCGGTGATGGTCTTGGGCGAGGTGAAGACGGCACCGAGCTGCCACGGCACCTCGTCGCCAACATAGGCGATCGGCTTGCCGCTGCCGTCCGCCTCGACCTGGCGGAAGGTCGTGATGGGAAACACCGCGGCGTCGACCTGTCCGCCCTTGAAGGCCGCCACCATATTGGGAATGCTCTGCAGCGGCACGATGGTCACGCCCTTGGTGTCGACGCCGTGCTTGCGCGCCACGATCTCCAGCGAATAGTGCACTGAGGAGCCGACGGTGGTGACGGCGACCCGCTTGCCCGACAGGTCTTTTATGCCGCGCACGCCCGCGTCCCACGCCGCATTGGTGACGGCAATGACGTTGAGCTGGTAGCCCGGCTTCTCCGCGCTCTGCGCCGCCACGACCTTCAGACCGCCCTTGGCGGCCAGATTGAAGAAGCCAGCGGTGAAGGCCGTGACGCCAAGATCGGCGTCGCCCGACACCACGGCCAGCGGCACCTGCGCCGCGGCCTGGAAGTCCTTCATCGAGAGCTCGAGGCCGGCTTCCTTGAACCAGCCCTTCTCCTGGGCGATGAAAATCGGCCCCGACGACGACAGCTTTAGCAAGGCGATCGACGCCTTGGTGAGTTCCTGGGCGCGAGCCGACGGCGCAAGCGACAACGCTGCCATGCCGCCCAGCGTGCCGCGGCGCGTCATGCGATTCTGAAACACTGATGCCTCCCGTTCTTCCTTGGTCGGGAGTATGGTCGGATTCCAAAATGAATCCCATCGATTGCGACGTTCTGGCCAGCGGCGGCGGAATGGCGGGAACCGTGGCCGCCATCGCCGCCGCCCGCCAGGGCGCGCGCACCCTGCTGTTCGAGCGCCATGGCTTCCTGGGCGGCGCGGCGACCGCGGGCGCGGTCGGCCAGTTCGTCGGCTGGGAAACCCGGGCCGGCCGGCGCGTGATCGCCGGCATCGCCGAGGAGATCGTGCAGCGCCTGGAGGCGATGGGCGGCAGCAATGGCCATGGCCATTTCGTCATGTCGACCGGCCATCGCATGGACCGCGTCGAATACGACACCGAGATCCTGAAGGTCGTGCTCGACGAGATGGTCCACGAGGCGGGCGTGCG
>DATGZZ010000240.1:0-2869 GCA_035296945.1 Reyranella sp. | reverse complement strand
GAGACCGACCAGCAGCGCCGCCAAGCGCTGCAGCAGATGGATGGCGCGCTGCATCGCCTCTACGAGGACTGGCGCACGCTTGGCCTGCGCACGCTGGCCCATCTCGAAGCCGCCATCGACTTTCCCGACGAGGACCTGCCGGCCGGCATCGCCGACGAGGTCCATGCCGGCATCACGCGTCTGCAGGCCGAGATCGCGGCCCATCTCGACGATCGGCGCGGCGAGCGCCTGCGCGACGGCCTGCACATCGCCATCATCGGCCCGCCCAACGCCGGCAAGTCCTCGCTGCTCAACTTGCTGGCGCGTCGGGACGCGGCCATCGTGTCGGAGACCGCCGGCACGACGCGCGACGTCATCGAAGTCCATCTCGACCTCGGCGGTTGGCCGGTGGTGCTGGCCGACACGGCGGGCCTGCGGGACTCCAGCGATGCCATCGAGCAGGAGGGTGTGCGCCGCGCCCGGGCGCGCGCGGCCAGCGCCGATCTGCGCGTGCTTGTGCTCGATGCGACGAGCGACTGGCCGTCCGAGCGCGGTAAACTGGTCGCGAGCACGGATCGCTGGGACGATACGCGCGACGTCGTGGTCGTGAACAAGATTGATCGTGCGCCGGTCGGCGCCACCGATGTCGTCCCGGTATCGGCGTTGTCGGGCGATGGCTTGCCTGAACTGCTAGCCCGTATCGAGCGGGCCGCCGCGACGCTGATGCAGGAGAGCGGCGCGCCGCCGCTCACGCGGGCGCGCCATCGCGAGGCGCTGGTCGAGTGTCAGGGCTCGCTTGTCCGCGCGCTCACGGCCTCAGAGATAGCTCTGGCGGCGGAGGATGTGCGTCTGGCGATGCGCGCACTCGGCCGCATCACCGGCACCGTCCGCATCGACGAGCTTTTAGACATCATCTTCCGCGACTTCTGCATCGGGAAGTAGCGCTAGGCGCGCGCGACTCCGTCATAAGACGGCCGGCCCAACACGACCTCACCCTGAGGAGCATCGCGAAGCGATGCGTCTCGAAGGGTAGGCACCAGTCTTGCTGTCGCCCACCCTTCGAGACGCGCCCTGCGGGCGCTCCTCAGGGTGAGGTTTTCGGGCTGCCACTGGAGTGGAGCGCCGCCAGCTAACCCTGCCGCCGCGTCAGTGCCGGCAGCACCTTGTCGAGGGTGATTGGATACTCGCGCACGCGTGCACCGCAGGCGTTGTAGACGGCGTTGGCAACGGCGGCGCCGGCGCCGCAGATGCCGAGCTCACCCAGGCCCTTGGAGCCCAGCACATTGGCGTGCTTGTCGAACTCGTCGAGCAGGACGGCCTCGACCTGCGGCACATCGGCATGGACCGGCACGTGATAGTGCACCAGGTCCTGGGTGACGAAGGCGCCCATGCGAGGATCGACCACGGCCTCTTCCTCCAGTGCCGAGCCGACGCCCCAGATCATGCCGCCGATCAGCTGCGAGTGCGCGGTCTTGGGGTTGAGGATGCGGCCGGCCGCGAACACGCCCAGCATGCGGCGCAGGCGGACCTCGCCTGTCGTGTGGTCGACGCCGACTTCGGCGAAGTGTGCACCGTAGGCGTACTGGGAGTACTTCTTGTATTCATCGCCGGGCTTCACCGAGCCGGTCGCCGACAGGCCCTGGGCGCCTTCGCCCCTGGCGAGCCTGGCTTTTAGCTTGGTGCAGGCATCGTGGAGGGCAGCCCCGCAGCTCGAGGCGCCGAACGAGCCGCCCGAGCCCGGCGTGTCGGGATAGGAGCTGTGGCCCAGCCGCACCTTGATGTTCTCGACCGGCAGGTCGAGCACCTCGGCGGCGATCTGGGCGAACACCGTGTAGGAGCCGGTGCCGATGTCGGTCATGTCCATCTCGACGACGGCGTGGCGCTCGCTTTCCATCGTCACCTTGGCCTCGGCCTCGCGCAGGAAGTTGCCGCGGATCGCCGCCGCCACGCCCATGCCTAAAAGCCAGTTGCCGTCGCGCACGTGACCGGGCCGGGCATTGCGCTTGTCCCAGCCGAAGCGTTTCGCCCCCTCCGTGAGGCAGGGCACCAGGGCGCGCGTCGAGAACGGCACCTTCTTTTCGGGATCCTCCTTGGGCTCGTTCCTCAGCCTGAGCTCGATGGGATCCATGTCGAGGCGGACGGCGAGCTCGTCCATCGCCTGCTCGACGGCTAAAAGCCCGATCGCCTCGCCGGGCGCGCGCATCGAATCGGCCACCGGCAGGTCGAGCGCGGCGATGCGCTGGCTGGTCATGCGGTTGGGCGCGGCATAGAGCGACCGCGTCGAGAACACGATCGGTTCGGCGAACTCATCGGCCCGCGCACTCTGCGCCAGCGATTGGTGGGTGATCGCGGTCAGGGTGCCGTCGCGCTCGGCACCCAGCCGCACGCGCTGGATCGAGGCCGGCCGATGGGTCGTGACATGGAACATCTGCTGGCGTGTGAGCGCCACGCGCACCGGACGGCCGAGCTCGCGCGCCGCCAGGGCCGCGAGGATGGCGTCGCCATAGACCGGCAGCTTGCCGCCGAAGCCGCCGCCGACATATTCGGAGATCACCTCGACCTTGTCGGGGGCGAGCTTCAGCGTGTCGGCAATCGACTTGTGGGCGCTCTCGACCAGCTGCAGCGCGCTGGTGACGGTGAGCTTGCCGTCCTGCCACGAGGCGAGGCTGGCGTGCGGCTCCATCATGGCGTGCGACTGGTAAGGCGTCTTGTAGATCGCATCGAGCTTCACGGGCGCGGCGGCGAACGCCTTGTCGAAGTCGCCGAGCGTGCTGTCGGCCGGTGCGCCGGTTGGACCTTTGCCGGGGTTGTACGCCGCACCGCTGGCCGAATCGAGCACGAAGGCGCCATTGGCCTTCTCGTAGGTGACGACGATCGCGGAGGCTGCGGC
>DATGZZ010000239.1:0-2892 GCA_035296945.1 Reyranella sp. | reverse complement strand
CCTGGGCGGGAGACTGGGCAATGGGGAGCTCGCGGTCGGTGAACGCCGCCACAAGCTGTGCCAGCAGCGCATCGCGCTCGGCCGGCTCGATGGCGGGCGGCAGGGCGAGCGCGCTGCCGTCACCCGACGCCACCTCCCATTCGCTTTCGTCGACATCGCCCAGCGGCGCCATGCGCGGCAGGATCGTGGGCTTGCCGTCGGCGGCGCGCAGGAAGGCCTCGCGCAGCGCCCGCACCGAGCGGCGGGTCGGCAGCAGGATCAGCACGTCGGCCAGCGCCAGCGGATCGCCGCCCTGTTGCGCCAGCACGGCCACCGCCAGCTCGTCGGCGAAGCGACGGTCGATGGCGATGGTGAAGACACTCATCCCGCCACGCCCTCTGCCGGCGCGCGCTCGGCCAGCACGCCCTCCGCCGTGGCGAGCGCCTGCGGCGTGCCGATATGGAACCAGTCACCGTCATGGATCATGCCGTGCAGCCGGCCTTCGGCCTCGGCGCGATGCCAGAGCTGCAGCAGGGAGAACGGCGCATCGGGCGAATCGCGGAACAGGCGGGGCTGACAGATCGAGACGCTGGCGAAGACATAGGGCGACAGCGGCGCCTGGCCACGATGGCGCAGGCGGCCGCGCGGCTCGATGAAGTAGTCGCCGCGATCCTTGGCCTCGCGTCCGATCACCTTGTGCAACGGGTGCAGCAGAAGCAGAGCGTCCATGCGGTCGGCGCCCCATCGCCCTTCCATCCGCTCGAGCGTCGGCTCCTGCGGCCCGTCGCGCCACAGGCTGTCGCCGTTCAACACGAAGAACGGTCCGTCGCCCAGGAGTGGCAAGGCGTTCTTCACGCTGCCGCCGGTGTCGAGCAGGCGGTCCTCCACGATCACCTGCGCGCGGCCTTTGACGCGATCGACGATCTGCTCGGCGAAGACGTGGGCGTTGACGACGATGTTGGTGATGCCGTGCGCCTTCAGCCGTGCGAGCGTGTGCTCCAGCATCGGCAGGCCGCCGACGGGAATCAGCGGCTTGGGCATCTTATCGGTCAGCGGGCGCATGCGCTCGCCGCGGCCGGCGGCCAGGATCATCGCGGTATCGATCATGGAGCTCCAATATGCCGCGACTCGGGCGGCAGCATGCGGTCGACCCAGGTGCGCAATGGCCGCAGCGCCTCGTGCCGCAGCGCGCGCTCGAACATGCGCCAGACGCGCGGCAGGTGCGACAGGTACTCCGGCTTGCCGTCGCGCTCCAGCAGGCGGACGAACAATCCGATGATGCGGGCATGGCGCTGGGCGGCCATCAGGGCGAAACCGGCAGAAAAGTCCTTGGCGTCGAGGCCCGTCTCGCCGAGATAGCGGGCGAGGCAGGCGGCGTGCACGGCGGGTGCCACGTCGCGCCGGGCATCCTCGATCAGGGAGACCAAGTCGTAGGAGGGATGGCCCTGCTGGGCGTCCTGGAAGTCGAGCAGCCCGCAGGCTTTTACGCCGGAACGACCCGGCAGCCACATCAGGTTGTCCTTGTGATAGTCGCGCAGCAGCAACGTGTCGGGCATCGCCGGCAGGTTGGCCAGGCAGGCACGCCAGGCGGCACGGTAGGCCGTCGTCTCCTCATGGGGCGTCGGCCGGCCGCTCGCCGCCGGCAGGTACCACTCCGGCAGCAGCATCGCGGCATCGATCAGTGCCTCGCCGGCATAGGCGCCCAGCCCCGGCAGCAGCGCCGGCGCGCCGGCCCGATGAAGCACGATCAGCACGTCGGTGGCGCGGGCATAGACCTCGGCCTCCTCGCCTCCCGCCGCGAGGACGCGCGCGAAGGTGTCGTCGCCCAGATCCTCCAGCAGCAGGAAGCCGTGGTCCTCGTCGATGGCGTATATCGCGGGCGCGCTGAGGCCGAGCCCGATCAGATGCCGGCCAATGCGCACGAAGGGCCGCACGTCCTCGTGGGGCGGGGGCGCATCCATGACCACGGCCGAGGCGCGAGGCCGGCTCAGCCTAAAATATTTTCGGAACGAGGCGTCGCCCGCCAGCAGGCGCTCGCCGGCATCGCCCCAGCCGGCGCGGCGCACGAAATCTGCGCGCAGCCTGTCTCTTTCACAAATCGCCAAACCGTGCGTCCCCCTGCAGATCGGCCCGCCTGCCGTCGCCCTCCATGGCAAGCGTCACCGTAAGCCGTTCAGCGGGCAGCAGCATCCCCAGCCGCTCGGCCCACTCGACCAGCGCAATACCGTCGGCGCGCGCCTCTTCCCAGCCCAATTCGAAGACCTGCTCCGGGCTCTCCAGGCGGTAGAGGTCGAAGTGCCAGAACGCCCCGTGCCGCGTGTCGTAGACCTCGACCAGCGTGAAGGTGGGGCTGGGCACGATCAATCCGGGATCGCCCGAGGCGGCGCGCAGGATGGCGCGGGCCAGGGTCGTCTTGCCGACGCCGAGGCCGCCTTGCAAGGCGACGACATCGCGCGGCGTGAGACGCCTGGCCAGCGCACCGCCCAGCCGCTCGGTGGCGGCTTCATCGGGCAAGGAAAAAGAAAAAGTCGGCACCGGTACTCCGATGCCGACTTTTAACACGCCCCCGAGGGGCGGCGTCTGTGGGTCGATCAGTAGCGGTAGAGGTCGCCCTTGAACGGGCCGGTCTCGGGCACGCCGATGTACTTCGCCTGGTCGGGCCGCAGCTTGGTGAGCTTGGCGCCGACCTTCTCGAGATGGAGCGCCGCCACCTTCTCGTCGAGGAACTTCGGCAGGGTATAGACCTTCTTCTCGTACTTGCCCGGGTTGGTCCAGAGCTCGATCTGGGCCAGCGTCTGGTTGGAGAACGAAGCCGACATCACGAAGCTCGGATGGCCGGTGGCGTTGCCGAGGTTCACCAGGCGGCCTTTCCGACAGCACGATGATGCGCTTGCCGTCGGGGAACTCGACCTC
>DATGZZ010000238.1:0-2313 GCA_035296945.1 Reyranella sp. | reverse complement strand
CCGGCATAAGGATGCGCTGCAGGACCTGGACACGTTGGCTCGCCATCTTGGCCAGGGCGCTCTCGCCGCCGCGATTGGTCTGGCGTTCGAACTCGGCGGTGATGGCGAACCAGGCAAGCGCGATCGCCGGGTCCTTGAGGCCCTCGTCGCCGCGTTCGTAGATGTCGCCCAGCGTGAACATCGAGGCGGCCATTCCCAGGCGGGCCGCCGACCGCAGCAGTTCGACCGCCTCCTTGCCATTGCGCGGCGCGCCCTTTCCGTCGCGCAGCAGCAGGGCGAGGTTGTGCTTGGCCATCGGCACGTTGGCCTCGGCGGCCTTGCGGTACCATTCGACGGCCTTCGTCGAATCGCGCTCGACCACGAAGCCACGCTCGTACATCACGCCGACATTGAACGCGGATTGCGCTGATCCGCGCTGTGCAGCGCGCAGCAGCCAGCCGGCGGCGGCTTGCTGGTCCTTGGCGATCCCGATGCCCTGGACGAGACGGCGCGCCAGTTCTTCCATGGCGGTCACATCCTCGGCATTCGCCCGCTCGCGCACCTCCTCGATGGGCAGCGCCGGCCAGTCTCCCGAGGAGGCATTCTTGTCCTGGGCGGTGGGCGCGCCCGCCGCCGTCGCAGGCGGTGGCTTCGCCTGGCCAAAGTCGGCGCTGGTCACCTCGGGCGGGGAGGCCGATTCAGGCACAGCGATGATTGCGGCCGACGTTTCCATCTTGGCGGCCTCGGACAGGGGTGGCGGCGATGCGATCTGCGGCGGCAGCATCAACCATGCAGCCGTGCCTATCGCCGCCGCGACGACGATCGCAGCGCCGACAATCAGACCAGGTCGAGTCATGGAGTAGGCCGGCTGAAGGTCCCGCTCATCCGCCAACAATAGCCGACACCGGGCTGGCCAGAGAAGACGTCGCGCGATGCCGCACCACGATCACAAAGGTCAGCAATATGACAGCTCCGGCCTGGTGCAATGTTGCAACGGCTATGTCGACTCCCGTCAGGATCGTGGCAATTCCGAGGCTTAGCTGCACCAGGGCCATCGCCGCCGCCAGGACGGCTTCCGCACGTCGCGCGCGCCAGGCCATGACCAGCACGCCCAGCACCAGGAGCTTGGCCAGCCAGCGATGGGCGAACTGTACGGTCGTCGGATTTTCAAAAAGGTTGACCCACCACGGTGATTGCTCGAACAGGCCGGGTGGGATCCAGTGATCCGACATGGTCGGGAATGTGTTGTGGGCCGCACCCGCGCGCAGGCCGGCCATCAGGGCACCCCAGGTGAGCACGACGAACAGCAGGCCGATCAAAGCGGAGGCGTCGCGGCGCGTGCGCGGATTGTCGTGACGGTCGCCCTGCGGACCAAGCTCGAGGATCAGCCACACGGTGTAGGCATAGAGCACCACCGCCAGCAGCAGATGACCGGCCAGCCGGTAGTGGCTGACCGACGGCCGGTCGACCAGGCCGGACGCCACCATCGCCCAGCCCAAGGCACCCTGCAGCCCGCCCAGCACCAGCAGCGCGGCCAGGCGTGGCTTCAGCGCCGGCGAAAGTCTGCCGCGGATCCAGAACCAGGCCAGGGGGAGGGCGAAGACCACGCCGATCAGCCGGCCCCACAGGCGATGGATGTACTCCAGCCAGAAGATTTCCTTGAACTCGGCGATCGCAAAACCACGGTTGATCAATCTTCCCTGTGGCGAGGAAAGATATTTCTGCAGCTCCGTCTGCCACGCCGCGTCGCTGAGCGGCGGCAGCCAGCCCGTCACCGGCCGCCATTCGACCATCGAAAGCCCCGACTCGGTGAGTCGCGTGAGTGCACCGATGACGATCATAAAAAAAATCATCGCAGCAACGACGATCAGCCAGTTGCGCACGGATGCCGGGACGGGTTGCATGTCGGCGGGACCATGCGTGAACCGGCCCGTCGCGTCATCAGGCATTAGTGTCGCGAATCGCTGATGTCTTGCGCTTGGGCCCGGCGTTGTCTAATCGGTTCGCACACGAACGATTCACCCCTCGGCCCACCCGGATATTCCTGACATGGCGTCGCCTTCGCTGAGCCACGGTCTCGGCTTCACCGACCTCTACGACCGCGAGGGCCTGGTCCGCCTCGATGCCGCCTTTGTCGGCTGGCTGAAGGAGAGCCATGTCGACGCCCATGCCCGGCTGATGGCCGCGCGCGTCGCGCCTGACGCGCTGGCCGACAAGGACGAGTCCAACCTGCTGATCGAGCTGGCCCGCCCGCTCGAGGACTTTTTAGCGGCGCTGTTCGGCGTTGGTGCGGAGGCCGCCGAACTGCGCGGCCGACACAGCACGTTGGCGCCC
>DATGZZ010000237.1:0-4097 GCA_035296945.1 Reyranella sp. | reverse complement strand
TGGCATCGTCCATGGGCTGGGCAACGCGCTGATGGAGGAAGCGGTCTACGACGAGGAGAGCGGGCAGCTGCTGAGCGGCACCTTGATGGACTACGCCCTGCCGCGTGCCGACGACACCCCATCGCTCCAGGTCGAGACCATCGCCACGGCCTCGCCCAACAACTTCATGGGGCTGAAGGGCGTCGGCGAGCTGCCGACCAATGGCGCGCCGGCGGCGATCGCCAACGCCGTGCTCGATGCCCTTCGGGCGCTCGGCGTGCGCCATATCGACATGCCGATCACGTCGCACAAGGTGTGGCGGGCGCTTCACGCGCGCTGATTCTCTCCGGACCGCAAGCCTCCAGGCCCGCTCATGCTCTTTTGGACCGCGCGTCCTGCTCGCTCATGATCATGAGCGAGCAGGAGGTTCGCGGTCCGGCAAGACAACCGACGCTTCGTGAAAATCACGGCGAATTCGCGAAAGGACAATGGATCGCCAACGCGCCCAGCCCGATAGTCGCGCCATGTCTCGTCGTATCCTCATCGCAGTCAGCCTGCTCCTGCTGTTCGTCATCGGCGCCTTCGCCGCCGTCATTGCCTTCAGTGCGCCCACTGCACCGCCGCCGCTGGCCGCCGGCAATACGATCCCCGGTATTGCGCAATGGAACTTCGCCGAACTGCCCAAGCCGCAGACCCTCAAGGCGCGCGACGGGGCGCCCCTCAACTATCGTCTCTATCCAGGTCGGCCCGATCGCGTGATCCTGCTGGTGCACGGCTCGTCGGGCACCGACGTCTCGATGCTCAAGCTCGCGCAGGCGCTGCAGACGGCCGGCGCCACTGTCTACGCGATCAGCCTGCGCGGCCATGGCGGCAGCGGGACGGCCAACGGCGACGTTTCCTATGTCGGCCAGCTGGACAACGATCTCGCCGACCTCGTCAAAGGTCTCGGGCTCGACAAGTCGGGCATACGTCGCACCCTCGTGGGCTTTTCCTCCGGAGGCGGCTTCGTGTTGCGCATCGCTGGCGGCAAGCGGGCCAGCCTGTTCAACGACTACCTCGCGATCTCGCCCTACATCGCCCAGGACTCGCCCACCAACAAGCCGAACGCCGGCGGCTGGGCGGACGTGGCGGTGCCGCGCATCATCGCGCTGTCGCTGCTCGATGGCTTCGGCCTGCCGTGGTTCCAGGGCCTGCCGGCCGTTCATTTCGCCACTGACGCCAAGGCGAGCGACAGTCGCACGCCGGTCTACTCGTTCCGGCTGGCGGCGAGCCTGCAGCTCGGCCGCGACTGGCGCGGAGCCCTTTCGCGCATATCCGCGCCCACCGAGATCGTGATCGGCGCCAACGACGAGCTGTTCAACGCCGATCAGTTCAAGCCAATGCTGCAATCCATCAATCCGCGCATCGGCGTGACGATCGTGCCTGACGAGACTCATCTCGGCATGATCGCCGATCCTTCAGCGACGGCTGCCATTGCCGCCGCCTGGCGAAAGTTGGCAGGCGACTGACCCCCGGCTAGGGTCGCGCCGGGAGGACGTTAAATGACACGGAAGATGCTTGCCGCGCTCGCCAGCGGATTGCTGCTGTTCGCCGCCGAAGCCTCTGCGCAGGCCTGGCCCAACAAGCCGATCAAGCTGATCGCGCCCTATCCGCCGGGTGGCCAGACCGACGTGGTGTCGCGCTACTTCGCCGAGAAGCTGTCGGGCGTGCTGGGCCAGCAGGTGATCGTCGAGAACAAGGCCGGCGCCCAGGGCATGGTCGGCGCCGAGCTGGCGAAGAACGCCGCGCCCGACGGCTACACCTTCGTCTACGTCAACTCCTCGATGATGTGCATCAACCCCTACGTCTACAAGAAGCTGCCCTATGACGGCCTCAAGGACTTCGCGGCCGTCACGCAGCATGGTCTGGCGCCGCTCGTCATGGTGACGCCGCCGTCGCTCGGGCTGAAGTCGGTCAAGGACTTCGTCGCCTGGGCGCGGGACCGCAAGGGCAAGGTGAATTACGCCTCGTTCGGCAACGGCTCGTCGTCGCACATCTGGGGCGAGATGCTGAACCAGGCCGAGAAGCTCGACATGACGCACGTGCCTTACAAGGGCGCGGGACCGGCGATTCAGGACACGCTGGCCGGCCACATCCCGATGACCATCCAGGACCTTGCCGCAAGCGGTCCGTCGATCTCCGGCGGCAAGCTTACGCCGCTTGCCGTCACCTCTACCGTGCGCTGGCCGCGCCTGCCCGACGTGCCGACCTTCGAAGAGGCCGGCTACAAGATCAACCTCGTGGGCTGGAACGGAATCATGGCGCCGGCCGGCACGCCCAAGGAGATCACCGAGCGCATGAGTGCGGAGATCCGCAAGCTCGTGCAGTCGCCCGAAGGCAAGGACAAGCTTTTGGACATGGGCCTCTTCGCGACGGGCACGATGCCGGTCGAGATGACCGAGATCATGACGACCGGCTGCTCCGCCTGGGGCGAAGCGGTGAAGCGCGCAGGCGTCGAGCCTGAATAACTCTTCTCTTCCGGACCGCCGGCTTGCAGCCTGCCACATGATTCATGAGCCGGCTGGAAGCCGGCGGTCCGGAAGACTATGACGATCCGGGACCCAGCGGCTGGCCGTAGCTGAACTCGATCACGTAGCCGTCGGGGTCCCTCAGCGCGCAGCGGTACCCCACCGGATAGGGAAAAGCCTTCGGCTCCCAGGCGAGGCAGCCTTCGGCGCGGCCGCGCTCGGCCATCGCGTCGACCTCGGCGCGGCTGCCCAGCGCGAAGCCGAAGTGGCTGAGATCCTCGCGCGACTGGTTGTGCGGCGGGCCGCCCAGCAGCAGCACGAAGACGTAGTCGCTGCGTCCCTCCTCGGTCATCCAGACGGCATGATCGTTAGGCCCCTTGCCGTGTTCGTCGACCACGATCAGCTTGCAGAAGTCCCGGTAGAACGCGACCGAGCGCTCGAGATCCTGGACGTGCAGCGCGCAATGGGTGAATGCCGGCTTCACGGCATGCCGTTCGGGTTCATCCACACGAGTTCGTAGGCATGCCCGTCCGGGTCTTCGAAGGCGCGATTGTAAATGAAGCTCATGTCGATCGGCGCCCGGGTGTCCGCCTTGCCGCCGGCCTTTGCCGCGGTCTCGACCAGCGAATCGACGTCCGCCCGGCTGTCGCGCGACAGGCACAGCATCACTTGGCAGGCCGCATGCGCATCCGCTACCGGCTTGGTCGAGAAGGTCGCGAAGTAGTCGCGCCTCAACAGCTGTAAGGTGATCTTGTCCGACCATACCATCGACGACGCCTTGTCGTCGCTGAACTGCTCGTTCTTTCGACACCCGATCGCTTCATAGAAGCGCGTGGAGGCCGCGACATCCGACACGGGAAGATTCACGAAGATCATCTGGGACATTTCTTCACTCTGCTTTGACTGCCTTGAATTCCGAGATAGTCACGCCACATCCTGGCAGCAATGACCTAAATAAGGCGAAAACTGCCATGGGCCGCACGGTCGCTCTCGTCATCCATCCGGGGTTCCAGCTTCTCGACGCTGCCGGCCCGACATCCGCCTTCGAGATCGCCGGGCGCTTCCGTCCCGGAAGTTACGACCTGTGTCTGATGGCGCCGGGTGGCGGAGAGATTGAGAGCTCGTCCGGCGTGAAGCTCACGGCGGCGCCCTTGACGAGCGCTTCCTTCGATACGGTGATGATGTCCGGCGGTGAGATCATCCGCTCCCGGGAGGCATACGCCGAGATCGTCGATTGGCTACGTCGGGCGCGCGCCCGGCGCATCACCAGCGTGTGCTCGGGCGCCTATCTGCTTGCCGAAGCGGGGCTGCTCGACGGTCGCGGCGCGACCACGCATTGGGCCAACGCCGATGACTTCGCCCACCGCTATCCGAAGGTCAGGCTGGATGCCGAACGCATCTTCGTCAGGGATGGCGACGTCTGGACGTCGGCGGGCGTCACGGCGGGCATCGACCTGGCGCTCGCCCTCGTCGAGGATGATCTCGGTGCGGAGGTGGCCCGCCAGACCGCGCAGCAGCTCGTCGTCCATCAGCGGCGGCCGGGTGGGCAGTCGCAGTTCTCCGGTTTCGTGGAGCTGGGTGGGCGCACCGGACGCTTTGCCGAGCTGATCG
>DATGZZ010000236.1:0-4185 GCA_035296945.1 Reyranella sp. | reverse complement strand
CGCTCGCCTGGAAGATCAGGTCGAGCATGCCGTCGCGCGGCTGGCCCTGGGTGATCGGGATCAGATGCGGCTGGCTCCAGCTCGATCCGGTCACGACGCCGCGCACGCGCACGACATCGAGGCCGCCGGCACGGTCGGAGCGCAGCACCTCGACGCTGGTAACGAAGACCACCGGCGCCGGCGGTCCACCCACCGTGCCCGCCGGCTGGCTGGCATAGGGCGCATTGCCCTTGTCCTGTTGCTGACCTTGTTGCTGACCCGGCGGCGGTCCGCCGGCGGCCGGCGGCTGTTGTTGGGCCTGCGCCGAGCCGAGCAGGCCTGCGGCGATCACGGAAGCAAGCGCGAAGAATTTCGATTGGGTCATGGCATCCTCGGTGACAGCGCGGCCGCCTCGGCCGTCGTTGGGGAATTGGCTGGGACGATGGTGGCCGGATCGGCGTCGATCCAGGTTTGCTCGAGACGGTCATAGGCCTCGAGGATCAGGTCGGTCGGCACCATTTGGGTGAGCGTGCAGAACGACGTCGTGGTGCCGGTGAACGATCCGTTCTCGAACAGCTTGTTGACCGGCGAGCCGCCGCCGCAGATCGAATTGTACTCGCAGGCCGCTTGGCAAGCCTGCGCGCCGGCGCGGATGTCGCGATAGAGCGCCGAGCCGAGGCAGGTCGCGTGGATCTCGGCCAGCGAGTTCACGGTGATGTTGCCCAGCAGGAAGTCGTCGTAGTCCTTGTTCTTCATGCCCAGCAGCTCGGGCGAGAAGCTCGAGACGTTGCCGCGGCTGTCGACGTTCAGCATGGCCAGCGGCTCGCACTGGATGTTGCGCGCCGGCATGCCGTCGGGCCGGAACATGCGCGGCACCGTCTGGTCGATCTCGCGCACGAACGTCACCTTGCCGCTCGCGCGCGCCTGGTGCCAGAAGCGGCGCAGGAAGGCGGCAAAACGGGTGCGCAGCTCGGCACGCGGCGTGTCGAACAGCTCGGAGACGTAGGTGCCTTCCGATTCCTCGACGTTGAAGCAGACCTTGTCGATGTTCTCGCCGATATAGAAGGCGAGCATCCCGTCGGGGTCGGCCAGGCTGTCGTTCGACAGCACCGACAGCACGTGGAACGGCACGCCGTTCTTCTGCAGGCAGCGGATGCCCGCCACCGTCTTGTCGAAGGTGCCCTTGCCGCTGCGCGTCTTGCGGTTGCGGTCGTGAATCGCGCGCGGGCCGTCGATGCTAACGCCGATGCCGACGTTCCATTCCAGGAACAGCCGGCACCACTCGTCGTTCACCAGGGTGCCGTTGGTCTGGAAGGAGTGCTTTACGCTCACCGACGAGGGGCGCAGCCGCTCGATGGTGGCGAAGGCCTCGCGGTAGAAGGAGAGGGGTGCGGCCATCGGCTCGCCGGCATGCCACAGCACGATGATCTCGTACGCGCACCAGCCGGAGGCGAAGACCTCGCTGAACAGGCGCGTCACCGTCGACTGCGCCATGACGTGCTTGTTGCTGCGGTCGGGCAGGTAGCAGTAGCTGCAATTGATGTTGCAGAACGCCGTCGGCTGCAGCACCACCATCGCGATCTCGGGCCGTGCGACCCGGTCAGGCATCGGCTGAGCGCGCGCTGGCTGAGCGCAGGGGGGCTCGCCCGTCATCGGTGGCTACCAGTTATGCCAGCCGTTGCCCCAGCCGCCATTGTGCCAGCCATTGCCCCAGCCGCCATTGTGCCAGCCGTTGCCCCAGCCGCCGTTGTGCCAGCCCCCGCCGTTGCGCCAGCCGTTGCCCCACCAGGCGAGCTGCTTGTCGGGGTCGAGCGCCACGAACGGCTCGCCGTCCTTGGCGTATTGCTGCAGGGCATCCGAGACCGACAACCGGATCGATTGCAGGCGCTCGGCGACCTCGCCGGGCTGCTTTGGTTGTGCGCCGGCATCGGGCGACGCCGTCGCGGCGGCATCGGCCGAGGCGAGACTGACCGAAAGGCCGAAGGCGCCCGCAGGCAACAATGCCGCCAATGCGCGGGCAGAACGACGATCCTGGGCCATGCAACCTCCCGTTTACCGGAGGCACACGTTACCCAGACATGCGATCCGCTCGCAATTGAAAAGAAAGGCGTCAGTTCGGCAATTGGCTGACGGCACTGCCGATCAGGAGACGGTCCGAGTCGATCCAGACGCGGTGGAAATTCGCATCGGCGGCCGGCCGTGGGATGGCCGGCTCGACGGAAAAACCGATGGAGCGCAGGAGCTCGATCGCCCGGACCTTGCGCGAATCGACGTAGTTCTCGAGCCGCGGGAACTGGCTCAGCATCTCGCCGAACACCAGCCGCGACAGCGATTCGAGCTCGGTCGGGTTGTTGTCGAAGGCCTCGCAGGCCAGCATCCAGAGATGACCGACGTCGGGATCGTCGGACACCGGGGTGACGCCCCACAGGGCAGTGGGCGTGCCGTTGCTGTCGCGGGCCGCCCACACCTGCGTGCTGCAGGCGCAGGTCTGCAACAGCCGATCGATCGGCACGCCCTCACCCTCGCCTTGGCTGCTCCACTGCTCGCGATCTTCATCGATCACGGCGGCGAGGAAGGCGACATCCACCGAAGTGGCGAGCTGAATCTGGTAACGCATGATCGTACAACCGTCCTTGCCGGTCGAATGTTCCCGAGAGTGGGTGTTTTCTAGCTGCGGACCAGGCGGAACAAATGTGTGGGCAACACGTTGGGTGCGCCCTGCCTGAACCATGGCATCTCGTGCAAGTGCGAAGCAGTGACGTACAGGGACCCGTCGGGTCCTTCTGCCAGGCTGTCGGGCCAGCTCAATTTCGCGTCGGCTACCACGGTCTCCGACCGCTCGCCCGTCCACATCCGCACCTCGTTGTCTTCGGGCGCGGTGAGATAGAGGATGCCGTCTCGGCTCATCAGCAGGCCGTCGGCGACATGGGTGACGCCGACCTTCTCGATCTTGCGTGCAGCGTCCTCCGGATTGTCCGACATCAGCGCCGCCGTATCGATGCGGTAGAGCGTGCGACCGGTGAGCGCCTGCCAATAGAGCGTGTCGCCGTCCATCGACAGGGCAATGCCGTCGGCCGCCACCTGGAAGGGCCGGCCGTCCGGCCGCTTGATCTTCTCGCCCTTGACGGTGACCTCGACGCCCTTTTCGGGCTGCGTGCTGGGATGACCGTCGAGACGGGCATGCGCGTTGCCCGACGGGAGATCGACGACGACGATGGCACCGCGCGCGCCTGAATCGGTGATGAAGGCCGTGGCACCGTTGGGATGGAAACGGACGTCGTTCAGGTAGCTGCCCTGCAACGCCACGTCTTCGCCAAAATGGATGACCTGCGCGACCTTGTTGGTCGCGAGCTCGATGCGCACCAGCTTCGCTCCGCCGGGAATGACCTTGTCGATGCCTGGCGAGGCCGGATCGAGCACCCAGAGATTGCCGCGATTGTCGGCCACCACCGACTGCACGCACACGAAGTGGTCACGGGGCGAGGGCGCAGGACCGCCGGCGTTGCGCCACGAATTCCACGCCTCGTCGGGATAGGGTTTCAGCGTGCCGTCGCGCGCCACTTCGGCGACGGAGATCGGCGCGTCCTCCGTCCAGCGCGGGAAATTGACGAAAACACGACCGTCCGCCGAAACCGCGACGCCCGTCGCCTGGTGATCGAAACGGGCGGCCTCCTCCAGCCGGAAGCTGGGGCGCTTGCCGGCCGGCGCCAGCGCCTGTTCGGGCGTCGGCGTCTGGGCACGGGCCAAACGGGTCGACAGGACCGCCAGACCGCCAGCCAGGATGAATCGACGGTGGACCATCGGTCTTCCTTGGGAGGACACTTGGAACCCCAACGCTGGCCGGGGCGGCCGGTTGCGGAAGGGGCGCAGGGCAAAGGAGCGACCGATGACCGAGGTGCAAGCGATTCGCTTCGAGGATGACGGCGAAACGCCCAACAATCCGCGCCTGCCGCTGCTCGTCTATCGTGCGGCCTTCGCACTGGAGCGCGAGAAGGATCCCGCCGTTCCCTTCGAGCGCGCTTTTGCCGCGCACGGCTGGGGCGATGGCTGGCGCAACGGCATCTATCCCTTCCTGCACTTTCATACGGGGACGCACGAGGTGCTGGGCATCGCGCGCGGCCACGCGACCGTCGAGTTCGGCGGCGCCAAGGGCCGCGCGCTTGGCGTGGAGGCGGGTGACGTCGTCGTCCTGCCGGCGGGCACCGG
>DATGZZ010000235.1:0-4053 GCA_035296945.1 Reyranella sp. | reverse complement strand
GGCGGTGCGCTGGAAGACGGTCAGGTGCTTGGCCTGGCTGGCGATGATCGGGATCATCTGCACGCCCGACGAGCCCGTGCCGATCACGCCGACGCGCAGCCCGGAAAAGTCGACACCCTCATGCGGCCACAGGCCGGAGTGGTACCACTTGCCCTTGAAGTTCTGCAGGCCCTTGAAGTCGGGCACCCGCGGCGTCGAGAGATTGCCCGCCGCCATGACGCAATAGCGCGCGCGGATCTCCTCGCCGTGCTCGGTCTTCACCGTCCACTGGTTCGCCTGCGAATCGAACAGCGCGGTCTTGATGCGGGTGTTGAGCTGCACGTCGCGCCTGAGATCGAAGCGGTCGGCAACGTGATTGATGTATTTCAGGATCTCGGGCTGCGTGCCGTAGCGCTCGGGCCACTTCCACTCCTGCTGCAGCTCGTTGGAGAAGCTGTAGGAATACTCCAGGCTCTCCACGTCGCAGCGCGCACCGGGGTAGCGGTTCCAGAACCAAGTCCCGCCGACGCCCGAGCCGGCTTCGTAGGCCCGGACTTTCAGGCCCATGCCACGCAGGCGATGGATGGCATAGAGACCGGCCAAGCCGCCGCCGACGATGGCGACATCGAGCTGGCCCCTACCAGAGGAAGGGGGAGCAGAACCACGCGAAGCGTCAGGCATCTGTCAGCGTTCCCGTATTGTTTTTGCTGTGCGAGCCGAGAAATCGTCGTCTTTGCAACGGTCTCCCGCCTCGGCCAGCTTGGCAAGCCTCGCCGCCGGACACATCGTCGGGGCCGGCATGCACCAAGTGCGGTGCAGCAAGCCGGTCGGACCGATGGTCGGACGAATGTTTCAGGCTTATTGTTTTTGGATGACAAGCTGTTGGCCGGGCGCCCGGTAACCTCCTCGTGGATCAGTCGGTTTCTCCTCCTGTCGCCAGGACGGTTTCGACACCGGCTTCTCCGGCTCCCGCTGCCCATCCGCCCCGCATCGCTGTTCCGTCGCGCCCGTCCCTATGGGCGGGCGGCCGCGGCCGTCTGCCGATCAGTCCGCGGACCCTGGCCATCGTCGCCATCGTGCTGGCCGCTTTGGGCTATGGCGGGCGAGAGATCTACCTGCGGTTCACCCACATCTATGAGTACGACGCGCGCGTCACCGCCGACATCGTCACCATCTCCAGCCGGGCCGACGGCTGGGTCGTCGAGATGCCGGTGCGCGAGGGCATGCGGGTCGAGGCGGGCCAGGTCGTGGCCAAGATCGACGACCGCGCCGCCAGGCTGAAGAGCGATGGGCTCAGGGCCCAGATCGAAGGGGTGCGGGCCGAACGCACGCGGCTCAGGGCCGAGCGCCGGCTGACCCTGAACCAGGCCGATGCCCTCGCCAAGACGCGCGCCTCGACGGTGCAGGCGCGCGAGAAGGCGCTGGCGGCGACCAAGTCCGACCTCGACTTCGCCAAGGGCGAGCTCGAACGGCAGTGGTCGCTGTTCGAGCGCCGCGTTTCCAACGAGCGTTCGCTTCAGGTGGCCCAGTCGGCCGTCGAGAAGCTCGACAGCCAGCTCCAGCAGGCGCGCGCCGAGTACGAGCAGGCGATGAACAGCCTCGAGGAAGCCAAGGTCGAGCAGGACAAGCTCGGCGTGATCGACGCGCAGATCGCCGCCCTCGACCATCAGGTCGCCAATCTCGCGGCGCAGATGCACCAGCAGAACGTCGACGTCGAGGACCGCACCATCAAGAGCCCGATCGCGGCCGTGATCGACCGCACCTTCGTGCTGCCGGGCGAATACGTGCAGTCGGGCCAGCGCATCCTGCTGCTGCACAATTCCGACGAAGTGTGGGTCGAGGCCAACATCAAGGAGACCCAGGTCGGCCGGTTGAAGCTCGGCCAGATGGTGGTGGTCTCGGTCGATGCCTATCCCAACGATCGTTTCGTCGGCAAGGTCGCGCGCATCGGCAGCGCCACCACGGCGCGCTTCGCGCTGCTGCCCACGCCCAACCCGTCCGGCAACTTCACCAAGATCACCCAGCGCGTGCCGGTGAAGATCGACATGGTCGAGATGCCCAAGCCGCTGACGCCGGGCATGATGGTCGAAGTCGAAATTGACGTCCGATAGCAACGTCGTCCAGACCGCGCAGGTGCTGAGCGAGCGCTACGGCCCCGCCTATCGCTGGCTGGTCACCATCGCCGGCATGGTGGGCGTGGTCGCCATGGTCCTGGCGATGACCACGGTGAACGTCGCGGTGCCCGACGTCATGGGCGCCTTCGGCATCGGCCAGGACCAGGCGCAATGGATGTCGTCGGCCTACATGGCGACCATGACGGCGGGCATGCTGATCAATGCCTGGCTGACCGGCATCTTGGGCGAGCGGCGGGTCTTCGTCGGCTCGCTGTTCTTCTTCTCGCTGGGCGCCTTGATGGGCGGCACGGCACCGACCGAGCACTGGCTGATCTTCTCCCGCGTCCTGCAGGGTTTTAGCGCCGGCGTCGCCCAGCCGCTGGTGATGGCCACCATCTTCACTGTCTTCCCGCCCGACCGCCGCGGCATGGCGATGGGCGTGTTCGGCCTCGGTGTCGTGTTCGCGCCGGCCATCGGTCCGACCATGGGCGGACTGATGATCGAGTACTTCTCCTGGCGCTACGTCTTCTTCATCTCGCTGCCGTTCTGCGTCATCGCCGCGGGCATGGGCCTCTTGTTCATGCCGACGCGCCGCATCCCGCGCGAGATCCCGCCGTTCGACTGGCTGGGCTTCGCCCTGCTCTGCATCAGCCTGTTCGGCCTGATGACCGGCATCGCCGACGGCCAGCGCGAGGGCTGGAGTTCCGACACCATCGTGCTTCGCCTCACGGTCGGCGCCCTGGCCGGCCTCGCCTTCATCCTGTGGGAACTGCACACGCCGCGGGCGCTGCTCGACGTGCGCATCTTCGCCAACATCGAATTCTCGGCCGCCGCCATGATCGCCTTCATCTTCGGCGCCGGCATGATGGGCTCGACCTACGTCATTCCGGTGTTCGTGCAGACCATCATCGGCTTCACGCCGCTTCTGGCCGGGCTGATGATGATGCCGGCCGGCATCATGCTTGCCTTCATCTTTCCGGTGGCCGGGCGGCTGAGCGACGCCATGCCGGCCTCGGTGATGATCATCATCGGCCTGCTGCTGTTCGCCCTGGGCTTCGCCTGGATGACCGTGGCCGACGTCGACACGACATTCTGGACCCTGGTGGCGATGATCATGGTCTCGCGGCTGGGCCTCGGTCTCATCAACCCCAGCCTCAACGCCTCGTCGCTGAAGGCGCTGCCGCCCGACAAGGTGCGCCAGGGCTCGGGCGTCGCCAACTTCATGCGCCAGCTCGGCGGCGCCTTCGGCATCAACCTGATGGTGGCCTTCTTCGAGGTGCGCACGCGCTTCCACGCCGATGCGCTGACGGCGACCCAGGGCTGGGACAACCACACCACCGAGCGCCTGCTGCACCAGGTTCAGCAGATCCTGCAGCGCGCCGGCCTGCCGTTCCAGCAGCAGAAGGCGGGCGCGCTGGAGTATCTCGGCACCATCCTGAACATCAACGCCCAGTCGATGGCCTTCTCCGACACCTTCATCGTCGTCGGCGCCGTCTCCTTGCTCGCCCTGATCCCGGCCGCCATGCTGTCGCGCCAGCAGCGGCGCTCGCGCCGGCTCGCCTTCAGCTGAGGTCGTCATGGAACCGAAGAATATTGTGGGCGTCTGGCGCCTGGCATCGACTCGGGCGACCGATCCCGGCGGCAAGCCGGTCGGCATGCCGTTTGGCCCACGTGGCATGGGTCTGGTCACCTTCACGTCGGACGGACGCATGATGTCCGTCCTGGTCGACGGCCGCGCCAGCCTGCCCGAGGGCACGCCGCGGCAATACTCATCCTATTGCGGCAACTACACGTTCGACGGCAGCACGCTCACCACCGTCGTCGACGCCAACTGCGATCCCGTGCGCTTCACCGCCCCGCAGGTGCGCAAGGTGCGCTTCGAGGGCGAGCGCATGGTGCTGACGCCGCCCGCCTCCGAGATCGCGGGCGTGAAGGTGACGCGCGAATTGACCTGGGAACG
>DATGZZ010000234.1:0-7400 GCA_035296945.1 Reyranella sp. | reverse complement strand
CAGCTCCTGCAGGACGCGGTTGCGCGCGGTGACGTCGTTGGCCGTCACCAGCAGCGCCGGCTGGCCGCGATACTCGATCGGGTGCACGGTCTGCTCGACGTCGATGATCGTGCCGTCCTTCTTGCGATGACGCAGCGGCGGCACGACATGGGCCGGGTCGGCCATGAAACGTTCACGCGCGGCGATGACCGCCGGCAGGTCCTCGGGCGGGTAGAAGTCGTTGCTGCTCATCGCCAGCAGCTCCTCGCGCGACCAGCCATACTGCCGGATGGCGGTCTCGTTGACGTCGAGCAGCCGCAAGGTCCGACGATCGACGACGATGGTGAAAAAGGGGCTGGCGTCGAACAGCCGGCGATAGCGCGCCTGCATGGTCTCGAGTTCGGCCAGTGTGCTGTCGATGATCCGGAGCGGCACGACACGCAGGACGAAGAAGGCCGCAAACCCGAGCAGGCCGCTCAACAGGCCGACCAGGGCGGTCGCCATGATCAGCCCGCGCATGCTGGCGGCGGTCTCGATCGAGCCGACCGTCATTGCGGAAATGACCAGCGGCACGCGAGCGGTGGCAACCGGCTGACTGGGCTCCGCACCGGCCTCGAACACGACCTGGCCTTCGGCGTCGAAGATGCGCTGGCGCATCTCGCTTTCGTCGGCCTCGGGCACCTCGATGAGCTGGCTCAGGCGGTGCGTCTGGTACTGCCAGAGCTGCTGGTTGGCGTAGATGTACCTGGCCAGCCGATTGGACTTGAGATTGGCCGAGAAAGAAAGCTCATGGTTGAGCTCCGCATAGGCGATGGCGAAATAGCCGGCCGGCACGATCAGCGTGAACGCAAGCGCCACCGACAGTCCAAGCCAAGTGACCAGCGCGCGAAGCCTTGTGCGCGAAGCAGTCACCGGGCACCAGCGACCAGCCCGAGGTCGCGCAGCCGCGACCGGGCTGCCGGACCCGCGAGGAAATCGACGAAGGCCTTGGCCTCCGCGCTGGGTGTCGCGGGCGCGACCAGATAGAGCAGCTTGCCATGCGGGTACGAGCCATCGAGGTATGCTTCCAGGGTCGGCATGACGCCGTCGAGGGCGACGAATCTGAGACTGCGTTTTTCGGCCCTGATCTGGGTCAGGGTGGCCCCGACCAGGGAGCCGGCCATCCGCTCGGCCATGTCGGCATTGTCCTGGTCGGTGGCGGCGACCGAGAGGTCGCGCCGCTTGCGAAGCTGCGCGAGCGCCTCGGCCATCCCGGGAAACAGCGCGGTCAGGACCTCGTTGTCGCTGTCGTCGGCCGGCCGCAGCACGATCAGCATGGGCATGCCATCCGGCCACAGCGGCCTCGCCGACTTGTAGAGGCCGACGACGTCGGCGCTTGCCAGGCCGTCCGGGCCGGGGCGTGACGTCACGAGGCCGTAGGGAGTGCGCAGAACGCTGACGACCTGCAGGCCGCGCGCCTTCTCCTTGTCGCGCAGGTCGCGTCCGGAAACGGCGAGGCCGAGCTGGCCGTCGGCGACCGCATTGTTGGCGCCGCTGCTGCCCAGGCTGGGAATGACGACAAGGGCAATGCCCGTCTGGGCCGTGAAATCAGGCGCAAGCGCGCGCAGCACGTCGGTGAGGGCGCCCGTTCCGCCAATCGTGAGTTCCCCGGCGGCGGCCGGCCCTGCCATCGCGCCGATGATCGAGCCGATCAGGGCCGCAACCAGTGCGATCCGCCGCTTCATTCCCCCTTTTTCCTTTCCGGCCGGCGTCGCCCCGGCAACCCATGGAAAGACAACGCAGAACTATGCAATCGGACCCGAAAACTACTGCAATAAATCGCGCATTGCTGGTCAGGAAGCAACCAAACCGGTTGAATCGGCCGCGACCCCTCCCGCGTTCAGGCCGAACGCCGCAACCGCAGGAACGTCGGCGTGCCCGCCAGCTGCTTCTTCTCATAGCGCGTCGCCGGCCAGTCGCCCGGCCGCCCGCGCCAGTCGGCCGGTCCCTCGGCCAGCCATTCGAAGGCCGGATGGGTGCAGGCGTGCTCGACCATCCAGGGCAGGTAGCTCGGATCGTCGGTGGCAAGCCGGAGCTCTGCGCCCGGGACCATGAGCTCGGCCAGCCGATCCAGGGTCTCGCGCTGCACGAAGCGGCGCTTGTGATGTCGCGTCTTGGGCCAGGGGTCGGGGAACAAAACGAAGACGCGGCCGAGCGAGCGGGCAGGCAGCGCCGCCATGACCAGGCGGGCATCGTCGGTGAACAGCCGGACGTTGCCGGCACCCGTGCGCTCGATATGCGCTAGGCACTTGGCGACACCGTTGAGGTAGGGCTCGCAGCCGATCAGGCCGACATCGGGATGCTGCTCGGCCTGCCAGACAAGATGCTCGCCCGCACCGAAGCCGATCTCCAGCCACACGCCATCGCGCGGCAGTCGGCCGCCGAACACTTGGGCGAGATCGATCCTGTACGGCTCGGCCGGCAGGGCAAGGGCGAGGCGCGGCAGCAGCGTGTCGAGCAGCGACTGCTGCCCGACCCTGAGCTTCTTGCCCCGACGACGACCGTGCAGCGTGCGTCGACGGGTTTCTTCCATTGCCGCCTTACATCACCACGTCGATCAGGTACGGCCCCTTGTGCGACATGGCGTAGGTGAGCTGCTTGGTGAGCTCCTCGAGGTCGTGCGCCTTGGCGCCCGGCACGCCCATGCCTTTGGCCAGCATGGTGAACTCGAGCGTCGGGCGATCGAGCGTCAGCATGTCGATGGCGCGCGGGCCCGGATTGGCCGCGCCGACATCGGCGAGCTGGCTATACAGGATCTTGTAGTTGCGATTGGAGAAGATCATCACGCAGACGTCGAGGTTCTCGCGCGCCATCGTCCACAGTGCCTGGATGGTGTACATCGCCGAGCCGTCGCCGATCATGCAGATGACCTTGCGATCCGGGCAGGCGACGGCGGCGCCGACTGCGACCGGCGCGCCGAAGCCGATCGAGCCGCCCATGTTGTTCAGCCAGTCGTGCGGCGGCGCGCCGACGCTGTACGGGAAGAAGCCGCGGCCGGTCGTTACCGATTCGTCCACGACGATGGCACCTTCCGGCATGGTGGCGCCAAGCGCTTGACCCAGGCCATCGAGCGTGAACTTGCCGGTCGGCCGATCGGGCCGCTTGGGCTGCGCCACGGCGGGCTTCTCGTTCATGGCGTCGAGCTCGGCGGCCAGCGCCTCGAGCGAGCCGATCGGATCGCCTTCGACCGGACAGAGCGTGGTGACCTCGCAGCCGTCCGGCACCAGCACGCTCGGCTTGCCGGGGTAGGCGAAGAACGCGGCCGGCGCCTTGGCGCCGCACAGCACCATGTGCTTGGTGCCCTTCAGCATCTCCTGCGCCGTCTCGACGACGAAGTGCAGGCGCAGTACCGGCACGCGGCCCGCGCCGCGCTCGATGCGCGCCGTGCCGCCCGCCGCCTGCACCTTGCAGCCGGTCTTGGCGGCGATCTTGCCGGCAAGCTCGAGGCCGCGGGCGCGCAGCGCGCGGCCGCCGATGAACAGCATCGCCGACTGGCCGCTCTTCAGCGCCTTGGCGGCAGCGACCACCTCTTCGTTGGCGGGCTTCTGCGGCTGCGGCGTCTCGGGCGTGTCGGCCGCGCCGTCGGCCTCGGTCCACGCCGTGTCGGCCGGCAGGATGAGCGTGGCGATCTGGCCCGGCGCCACGCGCGCAGCCTGGATGGCGGCGGCGCCGTCCTTGGCCACGGTCTTGGACGTGGGCGACGTCTTCACCCAATGCGAGAACGGCCGGGCGATGCCTTCGATGTCGGCGGTGAGCGGCGTGTCGTACTTGATGTGATAGAGCGCGTGCTCGCCCACGATGTTGACGATGCCCGAGCCCGCCTTCTTGGCGTTGTGCAGGTTGGCCGCGGCGTTGGCGAGACCGGGACCGAGATGCAGCAAGGTCGAGGCCGGCTTGTCGCTCATGCGGTAGTAGCCGTCGGCCGCCCCGCTGCACACGCCTTCGAACAGGCCCAGCACGCAGCGCATGCCTTCGACGCGATCGAGCGCGCCGACGAAATGCATCTCCGAGGTGCCGGGATTGGCGAAGCAGACTTCGACCCCGCCCTTGACCAAGGTGCGAACCAGACTCTCGGCTCCGTTCATCGACGTCTCCCCGACGCTAAAAGGACTGTTAGGGCGCGCACCCTAGGCCACCCGGCCGCCGAACCCAAGTCTTTGCAATTCAATGAGATTTCCGAAAGGCGACCGTTCTCTCTTTATTCTCAAGGATTTATTCAGTATACTTGAACCAATATTTCAGTTCTTAAGAACGAAAGACTTATTGAACCATGAGCCACTCGGTCCCCTCCGACAGCTCGGCCATCGATGCCACCTTTTTAGTCGGCGTTGACCTGGTCGAATTCGATCGCCGCGAACTTCCGATCTACGCCAGCCCGCAGACCCGCTGGAGGGATGCCTGCTACGACGACGCGCCGGCCTATGGCGCGCCGGTCGATCGCGTGTTCGGCGAGCCGGGCGACGTCCATATCGACAGCGTACCGGCCAACGACGAGCAGTTCGCCGCCCTTGTCGCCCATGATCCCCTGGTTTCGCTCGCAACGCTCGCCGACGGCCTCGCCGTCGCAGGCGCCGAGCCCGCCGCACCGGAGCTCGCAACGTCATTCGACTTCGGCGCCGATGCCCAGGCCGTCATCCATCTGCACGACGGTGCTGGCTGGGACATCACCGGCGCCGACGGGACGTTCGACTACCTCGCTTGACGGGAGCGCGGGCCTCTGGCCCGCTCCTCAAGCCGCGTTGCCCAGCTCGAGCTGCACCAGGTTGACCCAATAGGCCGCGCCCGTCGTCAGGATGCGATCGTTGAAGTCGTAGAGCGGCGAATGGACGTTGTGGCAGCCGCCTTCGTCCGGCCCGCCATTGCCGATCATGATGTAGGCGCCGGGCTTCTTCTCCAGCATGAAGGCGAAATCCTCCGCGCCCGAGATGCGCGGCGTGTTGGGATCGACGTTCTCGCGGCCCACCGTCATTGCGGCAGCCTCGACCGCCAGTGACGTCTGCTCGACGCTGTTGACCAGAGCGGGATAGCGCCGCAGGTACTTGCTCTCCGCCGTGCAGCCGCCGGCCTGGGCGATGCCCGCCGCCACTTCGGCCAGGCGGCGCTCAAGGAGATCGCGCACGTCAGCCGAGAAGCTGCGCGCCGTGCCGCTGATCAGCACCTCGGCCGGGATGACGTTGGGCGAGCCGGCGCTGCCGCCCGCGATATGGCCGACGCTCAGCACGGCGGTCTGGCTCGGCGGCACGTTGCGGCCGACGATGCCCTGGACCGCCACGATGAACTGGCCGGCGACATAGGTCGGATCGGTGCCGCGATCGGGCATGGCGCCGTGGCCGCCGGTGCCCTTGAAGGTGACCTGCCAGCTGTCGGACGAGGCCAGCATAGCGCCGGCGCGGATGGCGAAGTGGCCGGAGGGGAAACCCGGCATGTTGTGCATGCCGTAGACGGCATCGCAGTTGAACTTGTCGAACAGGCCTTCCTCGATCATCACCCGCGCGCCGCCCAGCCCTTCCTCGGCCGGCTGGAAGATGAAATGCACGGTGCCGGCGAAATCAGGCGCCGCCGCGAGATGCTTGGCCGCGCCCAGGAGCATGGTGGTGTGACCGTCATGGCCGCAGGCATGCATCTTGTTGGCGTGCACCGAGGCGTAGTCGAACTCGTTCTTCTCCTGCAGATGCAGCGCATCCATGTCGGCGCGCAAACCGATGGTCTTCTGGCCCGGCCGCTTGCCCTTCAAGGTGCCGACCACGCCGGTCGTGGCCAGCCCGCGATGGACCTCGATTCCCCACGACTGCAGCTTGTCGGCCACGATCTGCGCGGTCCGCTGCTCCTCGAAGGCGGTCTCGGGATGGCGGTGGATGTCGCGGCGGATGGCGGTGAGCTCGGTCGCGGCGGCGGCGAAGAGATCGGGCGTAAAACGGGTCATGGTGGTCCTTGTATTCGGCTGGCAGGGCAAATTAGCCGCCGCTTTGCCGCTTCGCCATGCGACTCCGACAGCGCGAAACCGGCCTGTGATCGGCCCCGCGTTTGGACTAGATTGACGGCCGGTCCGTCGTGGGTCGCAGAGAAGGGAACTTCATGACCTACAGGCTTTGGTGGACCGTCGGCTATACCTGCACCACGGAACGCGAGTTCCTGGCCACCAAGCACCGCCTGCTGCCGGCAACCTACGAAATGCTCGATGACGCGCTGCGCCGCGCCGGCCAGGTCGGCCGTGCCGGCGGCGTCGCCTGGCTGATCGAAGGCGACGACAAGACGCGTCTGGGGCGCGGCCTGATCGAGCAGACGCTGCGCAAGCGCGGTCCTGAGCTCGAAATGGAGGCCCAGCCGGCGGACCGGCGCAGCCGTCCGCCGCGCCGGGAGTACTAGCGTAACGCTCCGCGCCAGGAGGGTGGCGCCAAGCGGCGCGACACGCTAAATCCGCGCCGCCATGCTTCTGTTTCCCGCCATCGACCTCAAGGACGGCAAGTGCGTGCGCCTGCTGCGCGGCGACATGGCCAAGGCCACGGTGTTCAATGACAGCCCGGCGGCCCAGGCCAAGGTGTTCGCCAATGCCGGCTGCGAATGGCTGCACCTGGTCGACCTCAACGGCGCGGTCGAGGGCCATCCGGTCAACCGCGCCGCCGTCCAGAGCATCCTCAAGGAAGTGAAGGTCCCGGCCCAGCTCGGCGGCGGCATCCGCACCATCGAGAGCATCGCCCAATGGATCGACGCCGGCGTTCAGCGCGTGATCCTGGGCACGGTCGCGGTCAAGGAGCCGGGCCTGGTGAAGGCCGCCTGCAAGCAGTGGCCCAACCAGATCGCCGTCGGCATCGACGCGCGCGACGGCCTGGTCGCGGTCGACGGCTGGACCAAGCAGAGCACGGTGCGCGCGCTCGATCTCGCGCTGCGTTTCGAGGACGCTGGCATCGCCGCCATCATCTACACCGACATCGACCGCGACGGCGCCATGGGCGGCGTCAATGTCGATGCCACGGTAACGCTCGCCCAGCATCTCACCACGCCGGTGATCGCCTCGGGCGGCGTCAGCTCGCTCGACGACCTGCGCGAACTCAGGCCCGCCGAGGAGTTCGGCATCATCGGCGCCATCGTCGGCCGCGCCCTCTATGACGGCCGCGTGACGGTTCCCGACGCCATCCGCGTGCTGAAGGGCGAGTAGCGGTGCTCAAGGTCCGCATCATCCCCTGCCTCGACGTCAAGGACGGCCGGGTCGTCAAGGGCGTGCAGTTCGTCGGGCTGCGCGATGCCGGCGACCCGGTCGAGCAGGCGCGCGTCTACGACTCCGCCGGCGCCGACGAGCTCACCTTCCTCGACATCACGGCAAGCCACGAGAACCGCGACACCATCCTCGACGTGGTCGCGCGCACGGCCGAGCAGTGCTTCAT